>JAODNL010000187.1 GCA_025465405.1 Pseudonocardiales bacterium
GACTCGTTGGGATCCAGCAGCGACTCGTAGTGCGTGACGTGCTCCTGCTCGACCAGGCTGATCTCCTGGTAGAGCTGACGGGCGATCGGCTCCATGTAGTGCGGGCCGACGTTCATGTAGTAGTTCAGCACCTGCTGCTCGGCGGCCAGGACCGTCAGCGCGTGCAGCTTCGAGCGCGCGTCCACACTGTCACGGTCGTACGGACGGCGCGGCTCGTCGTAGGGGTGACGGTGCTGAAGCATCGTCGGCCGACCCGCCATCACCTCGGTCAGCACCTGAACAATCTTCACGGCCCGGCGCCGCTCGACCATCTCCAACAGGTTCGCGTACCGGTACAGGTGGTCGACGTGCTCGAGCACACCAAACTCGTAGGCCTGCTTCAGATACGGGTCGGGCTCGTTGCGCGCCACGCACGCCGTCAGATCCACGGCGGTCTGCGCGTAGCCGAGGGTTGTCTCCAGCACACTGGCGACGCCTGGCAGCAGCCAGTTGACGACCCGCTGCTGCTGCGACTCGATGTAGCCCAGGTAGGAGATCTGCCGGCGCACCTCGTCATCAGGCCAGAAGCGCATGAACTGATGACCACACATGACCGCCTCAACCTCGACACCGTTCATCGTCATGATCCGACACCGCGTATACGGATCAACCAGCTCCGGGTCGATCGGCGTCACGTTCAACTCACGCCAGTTTCGAACCTGACGCTCGAGGGGAATGCCCTTGTGATCGAGAGGATTGAACACGACGTCTCCTCCTGCGCTGGCGCCAAGCCGTCCCCTCATTACCCCTCGGACGCCAACGAAACCGCGACCGGCGCCTTTGCGGGCCGCCGCCCTGTAGTACTGACCGTGGTCCCAGATACGTCGCGTTTCCGACCCGTGCGGCACCACGAACTCCTCGGCCCAGTAGCCGGTCGGGTGGCGGTGCCGTCGGCGAGCGTCCAGTGATCGCTGCCCGAAAGCACAAGCAGGATCCGAGCCATCACTATCTCCGGAGAGCACTGTTGTCAGCGTTTTCGCGCGGCCAGCGCTGCCGGCTGGCGCTGAGGGCCATCCAGGCGTTCACGGCACATAAGACGGGCCGACAACCGGCCAGCGTCTCGACGACGACCTGCACCAGCTCCCACGTCCCTTCCAGGGTGCGCCGTTGCAGGCGAAGGCGCCACCGCGCGAGGTCCAACTAGCGGAAGCGATACTCCTCGGCGGACACCAGCCTGGCCCCCGGACAAGGGCTCGTTCGTCCTGAGCATCAGGAGCGTGCCCGTGTGCCAGGTCATGCCGACACGAACATCAGCCACGTCTGAGCGGCGCAGGGCCTCCTTCGACCGGCCGCACTCCGCCCCGGGACACAAGCCTCGCCGCTTCGCCGCATGAGGCGAGACCCGCTTTCGCATCTCGCTGGCTCCGCGGCCCACAACGCCTGCCGCCCCGCGCTCGGCATCGCACCGCGCGGTCACGGGCGGGGCGCGCCCACCCCAAGCTGGCAGCCGCACGGACTTCGCTGGGCGGTCCGGTCGACCCGACCACGATGGGACTTTCGGCCCTGCCGGCCGCCCGGTTGCGGGCGTGTGCTTGACGTTGGCCTACGGGACGAGCGGGAGAGCCGAACTGGAAACAGTTGAGCTGAGAGGCCGAAAAGCCGAAAGGCCGGACGGCGATCCCCACACCTGATCCGGACAATACCGGCGTAGGAAAATCGCCTCGTAGGTCCCCGTCGTGTCTACGGCTGGTCTTGCTCAGTATTGGCGCGATGGATTTTCCGCGCTACGCCCGGCCGGGTTTGTGTTGTCGACGGGTCGTCGCCGCGAAAGGCTCTGGCGACGACGCCATCGTCGAACTGCTCAAGCGCGAGGAAGAGCACGGTAGCCCCGCTCGCGCGGCGTGTCCAGCTCGTCGGCGGGGTACCGATCGGCGAGTCGGCCATCGGGGCGATGACCACGATCTCGGAAGCTTCGGCAGCCAGGTCGGCGTTGGTACCCGAGCACAGGACGCCATCGACGTAGTGACATACCTTGATGGTCAGCGGCGCAACTCACCGCCACCAGCGCACACCAGCGCGCACCAGCGCGCACTATGGGTGCCAATAAATCATCCGCGCAGGTCATGAGCTTGGTCATCGATCCCGGGCTGTCTGCGGCCATGCCGTTCGCGCTTGCGCTGTTCACGTCGGCGGCGGACTGGCGGCATCATGATCTGTCGTGCTGCTGCGCCTGGCCTATCTCGCTGTGACGAACACCTTCGCGCTGCTGCGGCTGCTGCCCATGAGTGGCCGTGCCAAGGACATCGAGATCCTCACCCTGCGCCCACCAGCTCCTCGTCCTGCAACGCCAGGTCGGCACACCCGCGTTCACCGACACCGATCGCCTGGTGCTCGCCGGCCTGCTCCACCGCCTCCCCAGGCAGCAGCTATGCCAACTCCTGCTGCTGGTACGGCCGGACACGGTCCTGCGCTGGCATCGTGACCTGATCAAGCGGCGCCATGCCGCGACCTGCGCGCCGAAGCGGCGCGGACGCCCGCCCACGGTCCGCTCGATCCGCGCCCTGGTCCTGCGCCAGGCCCGCGAGAACCCCTCCTGGGGGTACCGCAGAATCCACGGTGAGCTCGCCGCCTTGGGCATCAAGGTCGCCGCCTCGACCGTCTGGGAAATCTTGCGGGAGCACGGCATCCCGCCCGCGCC
>JAODNL010000196.1 GCA_025465405.1 Pseudonocardiales bacterium
AGGCACGCTCGTCGCGTGCATCGTCTCACCCGGCTTCGACTTCGCGGACTTCACCCTCGCGGAGTAGAGCGACGTCAGCGGCGCCGGGCGCCAGCGGTGTCGAATGCCAGCGACCGCGACGTCAGCGGCGGCAGCGACCTCGGCGGCCCAGCACGCCCCGACGCGCGCGGGCGGACATGATCGAACGGTCGGACACCGCCGACATGATGGAGCCGACGGACAGCACCGAGCCGATCGAGAACGCCGACAGCGCCGAGCCGATCGAGCCGATGGACAGCACGGATCCCACCGAACCGATCGAGAGCATCGATCCTCTGGAGCCGATGCACAGGACGGAGTCCTGCGAGCGGATCGACCAGCGCGAACCGGAGGCTGAGACCACGGGTGAATTCTGAGCCGGCGCTCCGACCGCGTCCAGACGGCGGTCAGCAAATCCGATCAGGCAACGGGTGTGACGCGGAGCCGCTGAACGAAGACTCGAGCGCGGACCCGCTTCGGCCGGAGCCGAACGGGGAGCCGCCTCGGGGAATCGAACCCCGGACCTACGCATTACGAGTGCGTCGCTCTGTCCGACTGAGCTAAGGCGGCGTGTGCGCGGGCATGCCGGCGCGACGCGTCAGTCTAACGTGTCGCGCCGGAACGCCCGGACGTCAGCTACTCCTGCGAAGCGGGCTTGATCAGGGAGAACATCGCGCCCTGCGGGTCGGCGACGTCGCCCCAGCGGCCGTAGGGCATGTCCTGCGCCGGCCGCAGCACCGTGCCGCCGAGTTGCACGGCCTTCGCGATCGCGGCGTCCGTGTCGTCCACGGCGAAGTACACCCGCCAGTGCGGCGGCATCTGCGCCGGCACGTCGGGCGGCATGCTGCCGATGCCGCCCACGGTGTTCCCGTCGACCTCGATCGTTGCGTACTGGAAGTTCTCGTCGCCGAGCTCGGTGTAGGTGTAGCCGAAGACGCTCGCGTAGAAGTTCTTCGCGGCGTCGTAGTCGCGGGTCAGCAACTCGTTCCACGAGAGGGTGTTCGGCTCGTTGGCAATCTGGACGCCGAAGTGCGACTTGCCCTGCCAGACGCCGAACGTGCCACCCGTCGGATCCTGCGCGACGCACATCACGCCGATGTCGAGCACGTCGAACGGGGGCTGGACCACGGTGCCACCGGCCCCGGAGATCTTGTCGGTGGTGGCCGCGACGTCGTCGCTGGCGAGGTAGGTGGTCCAGACCGGCGGGTGCTCCATGCCCGGCTGCATCGGGCCGAGCCCCGCGACCGAGCGGCCGTCGATCTCGGCCATGACGTAGCCGCCGGTCTCAGGAGCGCCCACCGTGACCTGCCAACCGAAGAGCTGCTCGTAGAACCGCGTTGCGGCATCGATGTCGGTGGTCATCAGGTCTACCCAACACGGTGTGCCGGCCGGCCAGGGGGTGTCACGGACGGTCATGTCGTCCTCCGCTCTGAGGGATGTACCTGGAACCTAGGACCAACGTCTGACAACCGGAAGGCGACGCCGAACCTCGTCCGCGGGAAGCTTGGGTGAACGCTCGGCTAACCCGGGCCGATTAGGCGCCTCCGGGCTCGATGTGTAGCTCACAGTGTGATCGTGCGCATCGGCTACCGAGATCAGCGCGGGCCGCTGGCGATCGCCCACCGGGGCGGGGCCGGGCTCGCGGCCGAGAACACCCTCGAGGCGTTCCGCCGCGCGCACGCGCTCGGGGTGCGCTGCCTGGAGACCGACGTCCGTGTCAGCCGCGACGGCCAGCTCGTGGCCTTCCACGACGCCACGCTGCGACGGGTCACCGGCGCACGCGGTCGGGTCGGCACCCGGACCCTCGCCGAGCTCTGCGCCCTGCCGGTGCTCGGCGGCGGCTCGATCCTGCCGCTGGCCACCCTGCTGCACGCGTTTCCGGACGCGCGGTTCATCATCGACGTCAAGGAGCGCGCCGCGGTCGAGCCGCTCGCCCGGCTGCTGCGGGACTCGGACGCTGCGGCGCGCGTGTGCGCGGCGGGTGCATGGGACTCGTGGCTGCTGCAGCTGCGGGCTCGCGTCGGCCCCCAGCTCACGACCGCACTGAGCTGGCGTGCGCTCGCCCGACTGGTCACCTCGTCCCGGCCCGCCCGGCGTGCAGCCTCGCTGGACGAGGGCGCCGCGTGCTACGCACACGTTCCGCTTCGGTTCGGCCGGCTTCCGGTGTTCGCCGACGACGTCGTCGCCCGGGCACATGCCTCGGGCGTGCGCATCGTCGTCTGGACGGTGAACGAGCCGGACACCATGCATCGCCTGCTCGACGCGGGCGTCGACGGTGTGATCACCGACCGTCCTGACCTGCTGCGCGAGGTGCTCATCGCGCGTGGACAGTGGCAGCCGCCCGAGACCTACGGCGCGTCGGTGACGGCGTCCGATCTCGTCTCGTAAGCCTTCCGCGAGGAACACACCGACGCCAGGGCGCACGCAGTCCGGCGGCCGTCGGCAGCCATCCGGACCACGACCTCCTGCCCGGGCACGTTGTGCCCGACGACCGTCCCGTCGCCCTCAGGAGTCTCGACGGCCTCCCCGACCGCCGGCGCCTCGGCGGCGAAGTCCTGATACAGCGGGTGCTCGTACTTCAGGCAGCACATGAGCCGTCCGCACGCGCCGGAGATCCGCAGCGGGTTCAGCGGCAGGTCCTGGTCCTTCGCCATCCGCACGGACACCGGCTCGAAGTCGACCAGGAACGTCGAGCAGCACAACTCCCGCCCGCAGGACCCGATGCCGCCGGTGAGCCGGGCCTCGTCGCGCGCCGACAGCTGCCGCAGCTCGACCCGGCCGTTCATCGTGGCGGCCAGATCGCGGACCAGCGCGCGGAAGTCGATCCGGTGTGGCGCGGTGAAGTAGATCGTGGTGAGGCTGGTGTCGCTGGCGTAGTCGACGCCGCTTACCTTCATCGGCAGGTCGTGCTCGCGCACCAGTCGCTTGGCCGCCACCCGTGCGGCCGCCCGCTTCTTGCGGCTGACGTCGGCCGCGGCGAGGTCGCCCGGCCCGGCCATGCCGGTCAGCGCGGGCAGCCGCCCGATGTCCTCGCTGACCCACTGTGGCGCCCACATGACCTCGGCGACCTCGGCGCCCGCGTCCGTGGGATAGAGCACGTGGTCGCCGACCTGCGGGCTGAGCTGGCCCGGGTCGGCGTAGTACAGCCGTCCCTGTCGCTGGAAGACGACGGCACAAATCATCGCCACGCCGGACACCCTAGCCCGATCCGGCGCCGCATCCCCCGTCCGAGGACCCGATCAGGGCAGGCGGAGCGCGGCGGTCATCGCCTCGACGGCGATGCGGGGCTTGACGTTCAGCTCCAGCGCCTCACGGCAGGCCAGCACCGAATCCAGCCGCCGGAGAACTCCGGCGGCGTCCACCTGGACGGCGACGGCACGCACGTCGTCGTCGAAGTCGGGGTGAGCGGGCGGCACGTCCGAGCCGGCGTGTATCAGGAGCACGTCGCGATAGAACGCGGCGAGGTCCACCAGCGCCCGATCGAGAGCGTCGCGCTGCGCGCGGGTGGCCCGCGACTTCTGGCGCCGCTCCAGCTCCTTGATCGCCCCGGTCATCCCGCGCGCGGCCGTCGCCGCGCCCTTGCCGGTTCCGCCGGCACCGAGCGCGGTTTGAAGTGCCTCCGTCTCGTCCGAATCGAGCTCGGCCGACAGTGCGGAAGCCTCCGCCTCCGCCGCGTTGACGAGATGGTCAGCGGCCTCGAGGCAGGCCCGCAGCGAGGACAGGGACGCGGGGATGGCGAGCACTTCCGCGCGACGGTCTCGGGCATCGCCGTCACGCACGAGCCGCCGGGACCGGCCGATGTGGCCCTGCCCGGCCGCGGCCGCCCAGCGTGCCGTCGGCTCGTCGAGCCCGTCGCGTTCCAGCACGGCCGCCACCGCCGCGGCCGGCGGCGTGCGCAGCGCCACCAGGCGGCACCGGGACCGGATCGTCACCGAGACGTCGTCGGGGTGGGTCGACGGCGCGCAGAGCAGGAAGACGGTGCGCTCGGGCGGCTCCTCGACGGCCTTCAGCAGGGCGTTCGCGGCCTGCTCGGTGAGCCGGTCGGCGTCCTCGATCACCACGACCTGCCACCGCCCCAGCGACGGCCGGCGGGCGGCGGTTCCGACGACCTGGCGCATCTCCTTGACGGAGATGGACAAACCGTCAGGCACCACCGAGTGGACGTCGGGATGGCTGCGCGAGTGCACCGTGTGGCAGGCCGAGCACACCCCGCAGCCGGGATCGTCGGAACGCTCGCATTCCAGTGCCGCGGCGAATGCTCGCGCGGCTACCGACCGTCCCGACCCCGGCGGGCCGGTGAACAGCCACGCGTGAGTCATCGCCCCCGGAGGGACGGGTTGGTCGCGCGTGAGTGCCACAGCGGCCGCGGATGCGTCGCGCAGGATCGCGACGGTGTCTTCCTGCCCGACCAGGTTGTCCCAGACGGCGCTCACGTTCGGCCCCGCTCGGCATGCAAGTGCGGCAGCCGCAGCGCGCCACGGCGCGGCGTGAACAGGTCCGCCACCTTCGCCAGCACCGTCGCGGCGATTTCGTCCGGCGGCCGCGATGCGTCGACGACCAGGTATCGGCGCGGATCGGAATCGGCCAGTGAGCGGAAGGCCCTGCGTACTCGCTCGTGGAACTCGAGGGATTCGACCTCGAGCTTGTCCGCCTCGCCGCGGCCGCGCACGCGCGAGAGCCCCTGCGCCGCCGGCAGGTCCAGCAGGACGGTCAGGTCGGGATGTAACCCGGTTGTCGCCCATCGGGAGATCCGCTGCACCTCGTCGACCGTCAGCTGACGGCCCGCACCCTGGTAGGCGAGCGAGGAATCGATGAACCGGTCGGTGAGCACGACCTCGCCGGCATCCAGCGCCGGCTTGATGACCGTGTCGACGTGGTGGGCGCGGTCGGCCGCGAACAGCAGCGTCTCCGCGCGGGGCGTGAGCGGTTCCCGATGGTGCAGCAGTAGGTCACGGATCTGGATGCCGACGTCCGTGCCTCCCGGCTCGTGCGTAACGGTTACCGCCCGGCCCTGACCGCGCAATGCCGTAGCGAGCAACTCGATCTGCGTCGACTTGCCCGAGCCCTCGCCGCCCTCGAACGCCACGAACACGCTGCCGCTGCGGAGGCGGCGACGCACAGAGGAGTCGCCGCGCACGGAGGTCTTGAAGTCCATCCAGACGGGCATCTGCTGCCGGTCGTCCATCTTGCGGTAGGCCAGCAGGCCCGCGGCGAGCGCGAACAGCCCACCGGCGACGAGCACGAACCGCGTTCCGTCGATCGTCGCGTGCAGGCCGCCGATCGAGACCCTCCGCCGGCCGACCTGGGCGACGACGAATGGAACGGCCGCCAGCGCCAG
>JAODNL010000200.1 GCA_025465405.1 Pseudonocardiales bacterium
GGGCACGCCGCTGGCGACGCCGGATCCCGACGGGTTCGTCCAGGTCGGCGCTCAGGAGTACGCGGGTGGCGGTCTGGTATGGACAGGCGGTGAGCAGGCTTACCCGTTCAACGAGCTTGCGCCCGCCGTTCCTCGCGGCCATATGCCACGAGACCCGAACGGCACGGAAGACCTGTTCGAGGGCGCGGTGCTCAAGTGCATGATCAGCGCGGTGGAACGGACCGGGGTCCGCGTCGTGTACAACACCGGTGCCGAGCGACTCGTGCTCGACGACCGCGGCCACGTCGTCGGGATCGAAGGGCGTCAGGACGGTGAGCCGGTACGGATCAAGGCCCGCCGTGGTGTCGTCCTGACCACGGGCGGGTTCATCTACAACGACGAGATGCTCACCGAGTACTCGCCCCTGCTCGTCAGCGGTGCGGCGAAACTCGGGCACGGCGGCCAGGACGGCCGCGGCATCCAGATGGCCCAGCTCGCCGGTGCCGACGCGATCCACATGGATGCCGCGGACGCCACGCTGGTGACCACGCCGCACATCTCGTTCATCACCGGGATCCTCGTGAACGGTCTCGGCCGCCGCTTCATCAACGAGGACACCTACTACGGTCGCCTCGGCACCGAATCGGTCTTCCGGCAGAACTCGGAGGCCTACCTGCTGGTCGACGACGAGATCTTCCTGGAGTCCTCGTGGCTGAGGCCCGCTTGGGCAGCGGACTCCCTTGCCGAACTGGAGCAGCAGATCGGCCTGCCCGACGGGGCATTGCAGCAGACGGTCGACTACTACAACGTCCACGCCGACAAGGGCGAGGATCCGTTGTTCCATAAGACAGAACGCTGGCTCAAGCCGTTGAAGCCACCGTTCGCGGTACTGGACCTGCGAAACGCGACGATGCCGACGAGTGCATTCACGCTGGGCGGCCTGCATACCGATCCTGATGGCCGCGTGCTCGACGTTCAGGGTCAGCCGATTCGGGGGCTGTACTCCGCCGGTCGGGCGTCGTCAGGGCTGGCCGTGTACGGATACTGCAGCGGCATCTCGCTGGGTGACGGATCGTTCTTCGGGCGCCTCGCCGGGCAGACAGCCGGCGGCGCAGTTGGGGCGGGCGGATGAGCGCGGACCAGCCCCTTGAGGGCAGGGTCGCGCTGATCACCGGCGCGGCCCGGGGCCAGGGTCGTGCGCACGCGGTGCGCCTCGCGGAAGCGGGCGCCGACATCGTCGCGATCGATATCGCCGCGCCCGTCGAGTCGGTGCCGTACGACCTTGCGAGCACCGATGACCTGGCGGAGACCGAGAAGCTGGTAGCCGCCGTCGGGCGCAGAGTTCATGCCGTACGAGCAGATGTCCGCGATCAGGACGCCTTGGACGCCGCCGTCACCGCGGCTATTGCCGAGTTCGGCCGGCTCGACGTCGTCGTCGCAAACGCCGGTGTCATCTCCTACGGCTACACCTGGGAGTTACCCGAACAGCAGTGGCAGGACGTCATCGACATCAACCTCACCGGCATCTTCCACACCGTCAAGGCAACCGTTCCGGCAATGATCGCCGCCGGCAACGGTGGTGCGATCGTGCTCACCAGTTCGGTCCTCGGGTTCCGCGGTACGACGGGGGCGAGTTCGTACGTGGCGACGAAGCACGGCGTCGTCGGGCTGACCAAGAGTCTGGCGAACGAGCTGGGGCCGCACCGGATCCGCGTCAACAGCGTCAATCCGTCGAACGTGGCCACCGAGATGGTGCTGAACCCGACGACCCTCGGCCTGTTCCGCCCGGATCTCGAGGCGCCGACGCCCGACGACGTCAAGGAGACGATGTCGGCGATGCAC
This sequence comes from Pseudonocardiales bacterium, assembly GCA_025465405.1. Lineage (GTDB taxonomy): Bacteria > Actinomycetota > Actinomycetes > Mycobacteriales > Jatrophihabitantaceae > RYN-117. The sequence goes on from JAODNL010000200.1 coordinate 1,822, forward strand.
CCGATGCAGATCCCCTGGGTCGAGCCGGTCGACGTCAGCAACGCGATCCTGTTCCTCACCAGTGATGACGCCCGGTACATCACCGGCGTGTCCTTGCCGGTGGATGCCGGCTTGCTCGCTCGCTGACACAGCCTCGCTGACACAGACCGCTGAAACAGGGGAGCCACTGCTGTGACTGGACGTGTCGAGGGCAAGGTCGCCTTCATCACCGGCGCCGCCCGTGGCCAGGGGCGCAGCCACGCGCTGCGGCTCGCCGAAGAGGGTGCGGACATCATCGCCGTCGACGCGGTGACCGACTACGCGAGCGTCCCGTATTCGATGGCGCGGCCGGCGGACCTCGACGAGACATGTGCACTCGTGCGGGCGAGGAACCGCCGGATCGTGGCGGGCAAGGCGGACGTGCGGGATCAGGAGCAGCTGCGGGCGGTGTTGGACACCGGGGTCGCCGAGCTCGGGCACCTGGACATCGTCGTCGCCAACGCCGGCATCTGCACCGCGCAAGCATGGGACGACGTGTCGACCGAGGTGTGGAGCGACACCATCGACACGAATCTGACCGGTGTGTGGAACACGATCGTCGTTGCGGCTCCGCATCTGATCGCCAACGGTGGAGGTTCGGTGATCGCCACGAGCTCCGTGGCCGGGATCAAGGGCTTGCCCTTCTTCGCTCCGTACGTGGCCGCCAAGCACGGCATCGTCGGTATCGCACGTTCACTCGCGAACGAGCTGGCGTCACACCACATCCGCGTGAACACCGTGCATCCGGCCGGTGTGGACACTGCCATGTCGGCCGGGCTGGGCGCTCTCGGCGATCTGATCGCGTGCGAGCCGAACCTCGGCCCGATCTTCATCAACACCTATCCCGTCGAGATGGTTGACCTGCTCGACGTGATCAACGCGGTGATGTTCCTGGCGTGCGACGAATCCCGCTACGTCACCGGCCTGGAACTCACGATCGACGGCGGCAACACGATCCGCTGATAGATCCGGCCCACTCCGGATCATCATGCGATCGGGCTGCTCGGGCCGCAGGATCGCATGATGATCCAGCGATGTCCGGGCACCTCATGTTGCTGCGCCGAAACATTCGCGGGGTCGGCACGGACGGCGGAAACCCCCGGCGCTTCGGGGGGCGTTGGCGTTCCACGGCGGTTTCCGGCGGCTGAGAGCAGCCGTCGGGCGATACCGGTCTTTGTTCTTCGTGTAACCACTCCGACACACCGCGGGCGCCTACTCGATCCATGACGAACCTGGCCGATGCGCACCGACACCTCGGGACGTTGCCGGCCTATCCGTTCTACGGTGGCCCGGCGATCAACCCTGACATCTCGGCTCGCGCCACGGTCGTGGAGTTGCTGGCCGACTTGGACGCGGAGGGAACCGAGCGCGCGCTGATCGTCCCCAACTACGGCGTGCCGGACGTCAGCGTCAGCTTCGCGCTGAACGACCTCGTCGTGGAGGCGGCCGGTCGCGACGAGCGGATCCGCGCCGGCCTGTTCGTCTCGCCTCGCCCCCAGGACGTCACGCTCAACGAGAAAGCCCTTGCGTTAGCGGGAGAACCTGGGGTGCGAGCCCTGAAGACGACGTTCCTGTTGGGCGGCGGCGCTGATGATGACGCGTGTCTGCCTCAGCTCGATGCGATCTTCGCGACCGCACGCACGCACGACCTGGTTGTGCACGTGCACACGTCGCCTGGAGCGGCGAGCGACCTCGACAAGGTGGGACTGCTCGTCGAGCGGTACGGCGACGACGTCAAGATCCATCTTGTGCACTTCGGCGGCGGCATGAGCGGGCACATCAAGCTCGCCGGTGGCCGCTTCTTCGATTGGATCTCCGAGGGCAAGCGCGTTTACACCGATACGAGCTGGGCCATCGGTTTCGCGCCACGCTGGCTGGCCGCGGAGATCGAGCGGCGCGGGATCGGCTACGACCGCGTGCTGTTCGCCTCCGACGAGCCCTGGGGCGACCACGCGGGCGAGCTGGCCCGGCTTCGAGCTGCCACAGCCGACGGTGAGCTATCTCGACATGTGTTCACCGACAACTTCGCCGCGCTCTACGACTGACCGTCCATCCCGCAAGCCGATCACGAGGAGAACCGATGACCGCCGTCGAAGCAACCCCCGACGACCTGCTCGCCGCCAACATCGCCGCGAGCCTGGCCGAGATTCCCCATCCCTCGCTGCCCAAGGGCAGCAACCTGTACGGCAGCACGAAGATCTTCCCCGACTACCATGCTGAGAACGGCGAGTCGTACTTCACCCTCGTCCACGGCATCGCGCACGAGTCGTCGGTGAGCTTCGTCGCGATCCTGCAGGCCACACGCGCGCTGCGCAAAGGCTTCGAATCGGCCATCTACTTCTACGGGCCCGGATCGATCAACTGCATCGCCAACCGCGGCTTTCCGACGACCGGCGACGCCGCGTTTCCCGGTGAGACGAACATCAACGCCGCACTGGAGACGTTCATCGGCGAAGGCGGCACTGTCTTCTGCTGCCGTTTCGGTCTGGCGCTGCACGGCGCGCGCGAGGAGGACCTGATTGCAGGCGTGATCCCGGCACACCCTCTCGACGTGCAGGACGCGGTGATCCACTACGCCCGCAAGGGCGCCATCATCAACTCGACCTACATGGTCTGAGCTGATGACGGTGTCAACGCCGACGATCAGTACCGAGCTGCGCAGCGACCTTGCGGTCTGCGGCGTCGGTGTCGACGCGCCGGTACGGCGGCGGAGCGGGGCCGGACCGTCCGACGACGGGCACGTGCTGATCGGCGGCGTCGGGACAGCACTGCCTGTCGTGCCGAACAGCAAGTACCAAGTCCGCGACGGACGGCTGCTCCTGGACGGCGCGGACCTGGGCCTCGAGGTAGAGCCGGTAGCCCGACCTCGGTTCTACGACCTGACCACATCCGACGGCGTCGCCTACGAGATGCTGGCTCGACTGCACGGCAAGGACGTGCTCGCGACGACCGTCGTGCAGACGTGCATCCGGTACGCCGAGGACGAACGCTGCCGCTTCTGTGCGATCGAGGAGTCGTTGAACCAGGGCTCGACCACCGCGGTCAAGTCACCCGCACAGCTTGCGGAAGTGGCTGCTGCGGCGGTGCGTTTGGACGGCGTGCGGCAGATGGTCATGACG
>JAODNL010000232.1 GCA_025465405.1 Pseudonocardiales bacterium
GCATCGCGATCTCGACGAAGCCGCCGATGTTCGCGACGGCGGTCGACGCGCACTGGGCCGCCGCGGCCCGCGAGACCGGTGTCCTGCTGCAGGAGGCCGGGCATTCCGTGCGGCCGGTCGACCCGCCGTACGGGCCGCGCTTGGTGCTGTCGGAGCTCGCGCGCTGGGTGGCCGGCACCGAACTGGACGCGCGCCTGCTCGCCGACCGGTCGGTGCTGCCGGCTCGGACCCGCCGGCACGCGGCGGCCGGACGAGTCGTGTTGCGCGCCGGCCTGCCGCGTGCCAACGGCCAGCAGGCGTGGCGTCGCCGTGCTGAGCGGTTCTTCGCCGACCACGACGTGCTGATCACGCCCGCGCTCGCGCAGCCGCCGCTCGCATCCGTCGCGTGGGCCCGGCGCGGATGGCTGGCCAACCTCTGGTCGAACTCGCACTACGCACCGTTCGCGGCGCCGTGGAACCTCGCCGGCTGGCCGGCGATGGCGGTACCGGCCGGCCGGGACCCGAACGGGCTGCCGCTGTCGGTCCAGCTCGTCGCCCGGCCGGGTGGCGAGGCGCTGCTGCTCGGCGTCGCCGCGCAGCTCGAGCAACGGCGACCGTGGCCACGCACCGCGCCTACCTCGGACTACTAGCGACCGCCCGCCGTACGGCCTCGACCGACGCCCGCACGTCGTCTTCGTCGGTCGACCAGTTGCTGACCGAGATGCGCAGCACGTCGCGGTCCTTCCAGTGCGAACCCGACATCCACGCCGTCCCGTCCTGAATGAGCCGCGCAGTGACGTCCCGGGTTCGGGCGTCCTCGCCGAATGCCACGCAGACCTGGGTGAAGTCGACCTGGTTGAGTACCTCCGCGCCGTCGATGGCAGCGATGCCGTCCGCCAGCGCACGCGCGTTGTGCACAAGGCGCTCGACGAGGTCCGCGACCCCCGACCGGCCGAGGGAGCGCAGGGCCGCCCACACCGGCACGCCCCGGGCGCGCCGCGACAGCTCGGGCACCTTCTCCAGCGGATCGGGCGGTCCGTCCGAGGAGACGAGGTAGCTGGTGTGCACGCCGAGCGCGGCCCGCAAGGCCCGCGGGCGGGCCACGACCACGATGCCGCAGTCGTACGGGACGTTCAGGGTCTTGTGCGCATCGGTCGCCCACGAATCGGCGGTCTCGTAGCCGGCGAGCAGGTGACGCAACGCGGGCGACGCGGCGGCCCACAGCCCGAACGCGCCGTCGACGTGCACCCATGCGCCGTGCTCATGCGCGAGCGCGGCGGCGCCGGCGATCGGGTCGAACGCGCCCGAATGCAGGTTGCCCGCCTGCACGCACACGATCGTCGGGCCACCGCCCGACTGCAGGGCCTCGGCCAGCGCGTCCAGTCGCAGCCGCCCCTGCTCGTCGCTCGCGACGACGACGGGCGCACCCAGGCCGAGGTAGCGCAGGGCAAGGTCGACCGTGTCGTGTCGTTCGGCACCGACCAGCACGCGCATCGCCGGCGCGCCGGTCAGGCCGAGCCGGTCGAGGTCCCAGCCGGCCTCGGACAGCACGTGCTGGCGTGCCGCGGCCAAGCCGGCGAAGTTGGCCATCGTCGCGCCGGTGACGAAGCCGACGTCCGCTCCCTCGGGCAGGCCGAGCAGGTCCAGCAGCCAGGCGCCCGCGGTCTCCTCCACCGCCGCGGCGGCCGGGGTGGCGTAGCGCAGGCCCGCGTTCTGGTCCCACGCGCTGACCAGCCAGTCCGCCGCGAGTGCCGCCGGCAGCGTGCCGCCCATCACCCAGCCGAAGAAACGTCCCGACGCGATCGCCATCAGGCCGGGTTCCGCGGCCGCGGCGAGCTGGTCGACGACATCAGCGGCCGGACATGGATCCTCCGGTAAGCCGCCACCGAAGCCCGCGGCGACGTCGTCCGCCGATACTCGCGGCCCGACCGGCCGGTCGGGAACGGAGGCCAGCCACGCGCGGGCATGCGCGGACGCCCGGTCCAGCGCGGCGGTGTACAGCTCGGGCTGAGCGCTCATGCCGACTTGCTACCCCGCTGGTGTCCGGCGAGCAAGGGTCGCGGTACGCCGCCCGCGAGCCGCGTGGCAGGGTCGTTACATCAAGGCGAGCCGTCCGGCAAGAGGAGCCAGTCCGAAATGATCGACGCGCAGAGCGGCATCGCCGCCGAAGAGGCCCGTGTCCGTGGTGCCGACCGGGCCCACGTGTTCCATTCCTGGTCCGCGCAGGCACTCATCGACCCGATGCCGATCGCGACCGCGCTCGGCAGCTACTTCACCGACTTCGGCGGCCGGCGCTATCTCGACTTCTCCAGCCAGCTGGTCAACGTCAACATCGGGTACCAGCACCCGAAGCTGGTCGCCGCGATCCAGGAGCAGGCCGCGCGGCTGTGCACGGTCGCACCGTCGTTCGCCAACGATGCGCGCAGCGAGGCGGCGCGGCTGATCGCCGAGCTGGCTCCGGGCGACCTCAACGTCGTCTTCTTCACCAACGGCGGTGCCGAGGCCACCGAGAATGCGCTTCGGATGGCGCGCCTGCACACCGGCCGGCACAAGGTCCTGGCCGCCTACCGCAGCTACCACGGCGCGACGGCTGGTGCGATCACGATGACCGGCGACCCGCGGCGGTGGGCCAGCGAGCCCGGCATACCCGGCGTGGTGCGCTACTGGGGGCCCTACCTCTACCGCTCCGCCTTCCACTCCACGACGGAGGACGAGGAGTCCCAGCGCGCGTTGCGGCACCTGCGCGACGTGATCCAGGTCGAGGGAGCACATACGGTCGCGGCGATCATCCTGGAGACGATCGTCGGCACCAACGGGATCCTGGTGCCGCCGGCCGGTTACCTCGCCGGGGTGCGCTCGATCTGTGACGAATTCGGCATCGTGATGATCGCGGACGAGGTGATGGCCGGCTTCGGCCGCGCCGGCGAGTGGTTCGCCGTGGACCACTGGGCCGTCACGCCGGACCTCATCGCGTTCGCGAAGGGCGTCAACTCCGGCTACGTGCCGCTCGGTGGCGTGATCATCTCCGATCGCATCGCGGCGACGTTCGCCGAGCGCCCCTATCCCGGCGGGCTCACCTACTCAGGCCATCCACTTGCCTGTGCGAGCGCGGTCGCTTCGATCAACATCTTCAAGGAGGAGGGCATCGTCGAGCATGCGCGAGCCCTCGGCACCGACGTCATCGAGCCCGAGCTGACCAAACTCGCCGAACGCCATCCGTCCGTCGGCGAGGTCCGCGGTCTCGGCGTGTTCTGGGCAATCGAGCTGGTCCGCGACCGCGCGACGCGCGAGCCGCTCGTGCCGTTCAACGCGGCTGGAGCCGCAGCCGCGCCCATGAACGAGTTCGCCGCGGCGTGCAAGGAGCGCGGGCTATGGCCGTTCACCCACTTCAACCGCACCCACGTCGTGCCGCCCTGCACCACGACCGCCGACGAGATCCGCGAGGGGATCGCGATTCTGGACGAGGCGCTGCAGGTCGCCGACGGCTATTACACCGGCGGCTGATCCCGCCCGCATCGCCGAGCGCCTCGGCCGACGCCGGTGCTCGTCAACCCGGCGCGGGATTGTCCGTATGCCCGGCCCGCGCGGCGATGACGCCGGCTTGGAACCGGCTGGTCGCACCCACCTGCGCCATGTAGTCGGCGATGTGCCGCCGGCAGGTGCGCACCGAGATCGACAGCCGCCGCGAGATCGCCTCGTCCTTCTCGCCCTCGGCCATCAGCCGAAGGATGGCGGCTCGGGTCTGGTCGAGCTCCGTCTCGTCCCGCTGGTGGTGGATGACGTCCTCGAGCGGCGCTGCCTCGGCCCACAGCTGCTCGAACGTGGCCACCACCCAGGCGATCACGTTCGGCTCGCGCACGACCGCGAGGCCGTGCCGGCCGGCGTCGTTCGTCGGAATGGGAAGAAGCGCGACCTCCCGGTCGATCACCAGGCTGCGGCCCGGCACGGAGGAGGCGAACCGGATCTTGGCTCCGTTCTCGGCGAGCTCGTTGAGGTAGGACCGGGTGGCGCGGTCACGCAGCGCCGTGTGCTGGTACAGCGCGCGGGTCTTGATGCCACGGCGCAGCGAGTAGATGTTGGCGATCCGCGTGCGGCCGTCGATGCGCGTGGTGGGCAGCCGTCCGGGCGCGACGGACAGCAGCTCGGTCTGGCAGCGGTCGGCGTAGTGCATGAGGACGTTCGCGATCGCGGTCTGGTCGGAAATGACGTCCACGGCGGCGTCCTGACCCTGCCCGTTGAACGCGGAGTTCCAGTCCGGCACGAGCCCGCGGATGGCGTTGCGCCGAGCCTCGACCGAGGCGCGGCGCGCGCCGAGTTCGAGATCCTCCGCACCCAGCACGGTGGCCTCGGCGAGCATCGGGCTGACCGCGACGAGGAAGTCGTCGCCGTCGGGCCGGGCCAGACCCATGTCCGTGAGCGTCGCCGCCGGCTTGTCGAGATCACCCGTCGGCCGCGCGATGTCGATCGCGATCTGCGCCAGGCTGCGACCCGGCTCCGCGAGCAGGGCGCGGTACAACTCGACCTCGAGGTCGCCCAGCTGTCCGCTTTCGCTCATATATGTCATCCGCAGTTCGTGCCAGGCAGGTTGCTGCCAGTTGGAGGATTTGAAATGCCACCGCCCGAGCTGAATCCTATTCACAGCAGGTGAATTCTGGGGCTCGTCCCCGCAATTGACGTGCCAGAATAGTGGAAATCTGAACAAAGGGGTCATAGTGGCTGGTTCGCTCCGACGTCGCGTCGTGGGCTTCCTCGCCCTGACCGCCGCGGTGTTTGGCATCGCCGTCAGTACCGCATCGGCCTCGTCGGCACAGCCGGTGTCGCACACAAGCGCACCGACCGTGCAGGCGGCCGACTGGTGGTGGTAGGGCCTAACAAATCGTTGCGGCCGTAGTCCTGGCGGCCGCAACCAGTAACCGATCCCGTCTCCCGCAGACCTGCGATCTGGGTGTCCGTCGACATCTCGTGATTGCTCGGGGGACGGGATCGGTGCCGTCCGGGGCCAAGACCCGCTCTGCGAGGATGCCCAGGTGATCCCGCCCGACGTCCGGACCGACCTGCCCGGCCTCACCCACCTGCACAGCGGCAAGGTCCGTGACCTGTATCGCATGCCCGGCGGTGAGCTGCTCATCGTGGCCAGTGATCGGATCTCGGCCTTCGACCACATCCTCTCCCCAACCGTTGCGGACAAGGGCCGGATCCTCACGGCAATGACGGCCTGGTGGTTCCGGCAACTCGACGGCATCGTCGGCAACCACCTGATCAGCGTCGACGCCCCGGCCGTCCCGGCGCAGTGGCGCGGCCGCGCGATGGTGTGCCGGCCGCTTCGGATGGTGCCCGTCGAGGCCGTCGCTCGCGGCTACCTGACCGGCTCCGGGCTGCTCGACTACCGCGCGAGCGGCGCCGTCTGCGGCGTGCCGCTGCCCGCAGGCCTCACCGACGGCGCCCGGCTCGCTGAGCCGATCTTCACCCCGGCCACCAAGGCTGACCTGGGCGAGCACGACGAGAACGTCTCCTACGACGCCGTGGTCACCGCCGTCGGCCCGCAGCTCGCAGCCCAGCTCAGGGACCTGACTCTGGCGATCTACGAGCGGGCCGCGGGCATCGCCGCCGAGCGCGGGATCATCCTCGCGGACACCAAGTTCGAGTTCGGCCACGACCCACGGACCGGGGAACTCGTCCTCGGTGACGAGGTGCTCACCCCGGACTCGTCGCGATTCTGGCCCGCCGACCAGTGGCGGCCTGGGCGCGCGCAGCCCAGCTTCGACAAGCAGTACGTCCGCGACTGGTTGCTGTCGGATGCCTCCGGATGGGACCGCGCCGCCGCCGCGCCGCCGCCCGCGCTGCCCGACGGCGTGATCGCCGCCACGCGAGCCCGCTACGTCGAGGCCTACGAGCGGCTCACCGGGCTGCGCTTCGCGGATTGGCCGGGTCCGGGTCAGTAGGCTGAGGCCGCCGTCCGAACCGATACTGGAGTTGCCGTGGCCCGCGTGGTCGTCGACGTCGTGCTCAAGCCCGAGATCCTGGACCCGCAGGGCCAGGCCATCGTCGGCGCGCTCGGCCGCCTGGGCGTGCACGGCGTGACGGACGTCCGCCAGGGCAAGCATTTCGAACTGCAGGTGGACGACGGCGTCGACGACGACACGATCACCAAGCTCGCCGACACGCTGCTCGCCAACCCGGTGATCGAGAACTTCACCATCCGACGCGTCTGAACGCCGGGCACAGCGCGGCACGCAGACCCTTGATTCCCGGGCCGGTAACCTGGGCGACGTGTCGGTGCGTGTGGGTGTCGTGACCTTCCCGGGCAGTCTCGACGATCGTGACGCGGCTCGTGCCGTCCGGATCGCGGGCGCCGAATCCGTCTCCCTGTGGCACGGCGATCCGTCGCTGCACGACGTCGACGCGGTCGTGCTGCCGGGTGGTTTCTCCTACGGCGACTACCTGCGGTGCGGAGCCATCGCCCGCTTCGCGCCGGTGATGGAGGCGGTCGTGGCCGCGGCCGCGGACGGTCTGCCGGTGCTCGGCATCTGCAACGGATTCCAGGTGCTGTGCGAGTCCCATCTGCTGCCGGGTGCGCTGATCCGCAACGACCACCGCAAGTTCGTCTGCAAGGAGCAGGCGCTGCGGATCGAGAACACCAGCACGCGGTGGACGTCGGAGTACCGCGAGAGCCAGGAGATCGTCATCCCGATCAAGAACGGCGAGGGCGGGTACGTCGCCGACGAACGCACGCTGGACGAGCTGGAGGCGAACGGCCGGGTCGTCGCGCGCTACGTGGACGGCAACCCGAACGGCAGCTACCGCGACATCGCCGGAATCTGCAATGAGGCGGGCAATGTCGTCGGCCTGATGCCACACCCGGAGCATGCCGTCGAGGCGCTGACCGGGCCGGGCACCGACGGTCTGGGCTTCTTCCTGTCGCTGGCCGGAGTCGCGGCGGCATGAGCAGTACCAACCTCGACACGGTCAAGAACGCGAAGAAGACACCGCACCAGCCGCAGCCGTATGCCGAACTCGGGATGAAGGACGACGAGTACGCCCGCGTCCGCGAGATCCTCGGACGCCGGCCGACGAGCGCGGAGCTGGCGATCTACTCGGTGATGTGGAGCGAGCACTGCTCGTACAAGTCCTCGCGCGCGCACCTCAAGCAGTTCAGTGAGAAGGCTCCCGCCACGGACGTGTTGCTCGTCGGCATGGGCGAGAACGCGGGCGTGGTCGACGTGGGTGACGGCTGGGCGGTCACGTTCAAGATCGAGTCGCACAACCATCCGTCCTACGTCGAGCCGTACCAGGGGGCGGCGACCGGCGTCGGCGGGATCGTGCGCGACATCCTGACCATGGGCGCCCGTCCGGTCGCGGTGATGGACTCGCTGCGTTTCGGTCGCCTGGACGCGCCGGACACGCACCGCGTCCTGCCCGGTGTCGTGGCCGGCATCGCTGGGTACGGCAACTGCCTCGGCCTGCCGAACGTCGGTGGCGAGGTGTACTTCGACGACTCCTACGCGGGCAATCCGTTGGTCAACGCACTGTGCGTCGGCGTCATGCGCGCCGACGGCATCAAGCTCGCGAAGGCCGACGGCCCGGGCAACAAGGTCGTCCTGTTCGGCGCGCGTACCGGAGGCGACGGCATCGGCGGGGCGTCCGTGCTCGCGAGCGCGACCTTCGAGTCCGAAGGCGGAACCAAGCGGCCCAGCGTCCAGGTCGGTGATCCCTTCGCCGAGAAGGTGCTCATCGAGTGTTGCCTGGAGATCTTCGCCGCCGATCTGGTCGTCGGCATCCAGGACCTCGGAGCGGCCGGCCTGTCCTGCGCCACGACCGAACTCGCCGCGGCCGGCACGGGCGGCATGGACGTGGATCTCGACCTCGCGCCGCTGCGCGACCCGACGCTGCGACCCGAAGAGATCCTGATGAGCGAGTCGCAGGAACGCATGATGGCCGTGGTGACGCCGCGGCACCTGGACGCGTTCATGGCCGTCTGCGCGAAGTGGGACGTGACGGCAACCGTCATCGGCACGGTGACCGACACCGGCCGGCTGCGGATGCGCTGGCACGGGGAGCAGATCGTCGACCTGCCGCCCCGCTCGGCCGCCCACGAGGGGCCGGTGTACGAGCGGCCGATCGAGCGCCCCTACGACCAGGACGCGCTGATCGAGCACGACGGTCACGACCTGCCCCGCCCGCGCAACGGCTCGGAACTGCGCGCGACGCTGCTGCGGCTGGCCGCGTCGTCGAATCTGGCCGACAAGTCATGGATCACCGACCAGTACGACCGGTTCGTCATGGGCAACACGGTGCTTGCCCAGCCGGAGGACGCCGGCATGATCCGGCTCGACGAGTCGACGACGCGCGGCGTCGCGCTGTCGACCGACGGCAACGCCCGGTACACCCGTCTCGACCCGTACGCGGGCGCCCAACTCGCACTGGCCGAGGCGTATCGCAACGTCGCGAGCACCGGGGCGCGCCCACTTGCGGTCACCAACTGCCTGAACTTCGGCTCGCCCGAGGATCCGTCCGTGATGTGGCAGTTCACCGAGGCGGTGCGGGGACTGGCCGACGGCTGCCAGGTTCTCGGCGTGCCGGTCACCGGCGGGAACGTCAGCTTCTACAACCAGACCGGCGCGACGCCGATCCTTCCGACGCCGGTCATCGGGGTCCTCGGCGTGATCGACGACGTCACCCGCCGCACGCCGCAGGCATTTCGCACCGACGGCGCGCTCGTCTACCTGCTCGGGGACACGCTTGATGAGTTCGGTGGTTCGGAATGGCAGCACGTCGCGCACGGATACCTCGGCGGGCGCCCGCCGGCCGTCGACCTGGCCCGCGAGCAACTGCTCGCTGACATCCTGATCAACGCGTCGCGCGACGGGCTGATCGACTCGGCCCACGACCTCGCCGAAGGCGGCCTCGCCCAGGCGCTCGCCGAGTCGTGCCTGCGCGGCGGTGCTGGTGTCCGGGTGATCCTTCCCGAGGATGCCGACCCGTTCGTCGCGCTGTTCAGCGAGTCGACCGGGCGCGCGATCGTCAGCGTGCCCCGCAGCGAGGAGATCCGGTTCACCGACATGTGCACGGCCCGGCGCCTGCCCTTCGCCCGCATCGGTGTGATCGACCTGCTCGTGCCCAACCTCGAAGTGCAGGGCCAGTTCAGCGTGCAGTTGCGCGAGCTGCGGTCGGCGTGGTCGTCCACGATTCCGGCCCAATTCGAATGACCAGCCGCTCGGCGTCCGCGATTGCGACGCTGCGCGCGCAGGGCTACCTGGTGGCGGACTGGCTGGCGACGCTGGACGGCGCGGATTTCACCCGGCCGACGGTCCTCGACGGATGGGATGTGCACACGCTGGTGGGGCATCTCGTGCTCACCTACGAGGGCTGCATCCGGGCACTCGGCCGGCCGACGAAACAAGCTCCCGCACCGGCGCACGAGTACGTGCGTCGCTATCGCCGTGACGTCGACGAGATCGCCGAGTCCACCGTGGCGGCGGCCGGGTCACGCACGCCCGACGAGCTCGTCGCGGCACTGCGAGCCGCAGTGGCCGAACTGCCCGCCGATCCGCCCGACGCGCGGACGGTCATCGGTGGCCGAGGGCCGATCGGCCTGGACGACTGGATCGCCACCCGCATCGTCGAGGTGACCGTCCATGCCGACGACCTGTCGCGCAGCCTGACCGATCGCGAGTCGGTGCCCCTCGAGCGCGACGCGCTGGCCCGGGCGGTCCGCGCGCTGGCCGAGATCCTCGCCGCGCAGGCACCGGGACGTTCGGTGGAGCTGCGGGTGCCGCCGTTCGTCGCGGTGCAGGCGATCGAGGGTCCGCGGCATACGCGCGGAACGCCGCCCAACGTCATCGAGACCGACCCGCTGACCTGGCTGCGGCTGGCGACCGGCCGGATCGCGTTCTCCGACGCGGCGGGTGCGGGCGCCGTGCACGCCAGCGGCAATCGCGCCGACCTCAGCCCGTACCTCCCCGTCCTCTCCTAGCTGCTCTCGATCCCCGGAACGGGGCGGGTTGATCACGGAGGGGGACCTGGTGGCGGGTGGCGTGACCGTGACCGGTGGGCGCGCCCGTACACTGAAGGCGTGGCAGGCGGAGAGCACCCCACCGAATCATTCGCGATCCGCCGGGTACCCCGCGGCGACGGCCGGTTGACCCACGACCTGTTGCCCAGCGAGAAGGGCCCGCAGGACGCCTGTGGTGTGTTCGGCGTCTGGGCACCCGGCGAGCAGGTCGCGAAGCTCACCTACTTCGGTCTCTATGCACTGCAGCACCGCGGTCAGGAAGCCGCGGGCATCGCGGTCAGCGACGGCTCGTCGCTGCTGGTCTACAAGGACCTCGGACTGGTGAGCCAGGTCTTCGACGAGGCCACCCTCGCCACCCTGCAGGGCCACATCGCCGTCGGGCACACCCGGTACTCGACGACCGGCTCCACCACCTGGGAGAACGCGCAGCCCAGCTTCCGGACCACGTCGACCGGCACCGGCCTCGCGCTCGGGCACAACGGAAACCTCGTCAACACCGCCGAACTGGCGGCCGCGGCGCGCGAGGCCGGCATCTTCGGCGGCGGACGCGGACCGGTCGCCACCACTGACTCCGATCTGCTGACCGCGATGCTCGCCTCGCGGCCGGACGTGTCCGTCGAGCAGGCCGCGATGGATGTCCTGCCCACGCTGCGCGGAGCCTTCTCGCTGGTGTTCATGGACGAGCACACCCTCTACGCCGCGCGCGACCCGCAGGGTGTCCACCCGCTGGTCCTGGGGCGCCTCGAGCGCGGCTGGGTGGTCACGTCCGAGACCGCCGCGCTGGACATCACCGGCGCCAGCTTCGTCCGTGAGATCGAGCCGGGCGAGCTGATCGCGATCGACGAGGACGGGCTGCGCTCGCAGCACTTCGCGGCATCAGCACCCAAGGGATGCCTGTTCGAGTACGTCTATCTGGCCCGGCCGGACACCACGATCGCCGGCCGCAGCGTGCATTCCACCCGCGTCGCGGTCGGTCGGCGCCTGGCGAAGGAACACCCGGCCGAGGCCGACCTGGTCATCCCCGTGCCGGAGTCCGGGACGCCCGCAGCGATCGGCTACGCCGAGGCCAGCGGCATCCCGTACGGCCTGGGCCTGGTGAAGAACGCCTACGTCGGCCGCACCTTCATCCAGCCGTCGCAGACGATCCGGCAGCTGGGCATCCGCCTGAAGCTCAACCCGCTGCGCGACGTCATCCGGGGCAAGCGGCTGGTCGTGGTCGACGACTCGATCGTGCGCGGAAACACCCAGCGGGCGCTGGTGCGGATGCTGCGTGAGGCCGGCGCTGTCGAGGTGCACGTGCGCATCTCGTCCCCGCCGGTCAAGTGGCCGTGCTTCTACGGCATCGACTTCGCGTCGAAGGCGGAGCTGATCGCCAACGGCCTCGACGACGACGGGATCCGGCATTCGATCGGCGCCGACTCGCTGGGCTACGTCTCGCTCGACGGGCTGATCGCGGCCAGCGAGCAGCCGAAGACCCGGCTGTGCAGCGCCTGCTTCGACGGCGAGTACCCGATCGCACTGCCCGAGGTCATTGGCAAGCACGTCCTGGAAGGCATCGAGAAATCGGTCGCCGGGCGCGAGCCCGAGCACGCCGCCTCGTACGCGGCCGAGGACGCGCTGAGCCGGCCATGATCACGGCATGACGTCCTACGCCTCGGCCGGCGTCGACATCGCGGCGGGCGACCGCGCCGTCGAGTTGATGAAGGCTTCGGTCAAGCGCACCGCGCGAGCCGAGGTGCTCGGCGGTCTCGGCGGATTCGCGGGCCTGTTCCGCCTCGACGTCGCGAAGTACCCCGAACCGGTGCTGGCCACCTCGACCGACGGCGTCGGAACCAAGATCGCGATCGCGCAGGCCGTCGACCGGCACGACAGCATCGGCATCGACCTGGTGGCGATGGTGGTAGACGACCTGGTCGTCGTGGGCGCCGAGCCGTTGTTCCTGACCGACTACATCGCCACCGGCAAGGTCGTCCCGGAGAAGATTGCCGCGATCGTCAGTGGGATCGCCGCGGGATGCGTCCAGGCCGGCTGCGCACTGATCGGCGGCGAGACGGCTGAGCATCCTGGCGTCATGCGCCCGGACGAGTACGACGTGTCCGGGACCGGGATCGGTGTGGTCAACGCTGACCGGGTGCTCGGGCCGGAGCGGGTGGTAGCCGGCGATGCGCTCATCGCGCTCGGCTCGTCCGGGCTGCACTCGAACGGGTACTCGCTCGTCCGGCATGTGCTGCTGGAACAGGCGGGGTTGCGTCTCGACGCCACACAGGCCGCGCTCGGCGGGCGGACGCTGGCCGACGAGCTGCTGACGCCCACCCGGATCTATGCCCAGGACTGCCTTGCACTCGCCGTGGAATGTGGGGCGCATGCGTTCGCGCACGTAACCGGCGGCGGGCTGGCCGCGAACCTCGCGCGCGTCCTGCCGCCGGGCGTGGCCGCCGTGCTCGATCGCTCGACGTGGGCGCCGCAGCCGATCTTCGATCTCGTCGCACGCAGCGGGTCGGTGCCGCTGGAGCAGATGGAGCTGACCTTCAACCTCGGCGTCGGGATGGTCGCGGTGGTACCGGCCACAGCAGCCGGTGCCGCGCTGCGCCTGGCCCAGGAGCGCGGAGTCCGGGCATGGCGGCTCGGCGACATCGTCGACGGGTCCTCGACGGTCCGGTTGACCGGGACCTATCAGGGCGCTGCTGCCACCTGGTGACGTTGTGCCAGCAAACGACCTGAGCCGTCTGGCACGAAATAGCCGGGTTTGCACCTGGCTACGTCAGCGGTGCGAGCTCGTCCAGTCCTCGCCGTCTTCGCCGGAGTCGGCGTCCGGATCGAAGGTGTCGGTGGTGGCTGGCGCCGCTGCGCCGAGTTCCCGCTGGAGTGCATCCAGATCGGTGAACTGGGAGTTGTATTTCAAGTCCCGGGCCACTTTCTGCTGCTTTGCCTTGGCACGGCCGCGCCCCATGGCTCGACCCCCTCGCTCGCACAGTCATCCGGCGGTAGCGGGCTAAGCGGTACCGCCGGGAAAGTTGTCATCGTCGTGAGGCAAGCGTACCTCGCGCGCCAGGGTGCCCGCACGCCGGCCGTCGATGTCCTAAACTAACCGGTTTGGGCGTCCCAAACCGGTCGATTCGGCGGTCCCGCAACTTCCTGCATGGCATAGAGTGGACAGTTCGGCAGCACGAGTAGGCAACGCGGCTGACGATATGCATACTTGGCGACGCAACGCGGAAACAGGACGCCGCGTGACGAATCCCTTAAAGGGGGCCCTTCCATGACGACTCCTCGTCAACGCCCGGAATCCGAACCACTGCTGACCCCGTCTGAGGTCGCGACGCTGTTTCGCGTCGACCCGAAGACAGTCACCCGGTGGGCGAAGGCCGGCAAGCTGACCTCGATCAGGACGCTCGGCGGCCACCGCCGCTACCGCGAGTCCGAGGTCCGCTCGCTGCTCGGTGACAACACCACCGCTACGGTGAGCGCCTGACGGCAGCGATCCACGCGCGCAACGCCGCGCCGAACCCTCTTCAGTGAGGTGTTCGGCGCGGCGTTCTTGCGTCCCGGCCTGGCTGTAGTCGTGCCTGCGAGTGTTGATCATGGAAGATCGGCAGCGCAGCGTGACGGTGCCCGGCGGCGTGGGTAGGCCGAACTTGTGTGGGGAGCGCGCACCGTAGATACTTGTATCTAGCAACTAATTGTGGAGCCCAAGCAAGCAGGTGATTGGTGATGCCGGTGAGCGTTGCGCCGACCGCGGTCGGCGGGCCGCCACTTGAGGACGTCGCGGCCGTGGCCGACACCTTCGTCGGGTTGATGCGCTCGTTCAATCGAGTCAGGGCGAAGTTCCTCGCGGCGGCGGAGCACGACATCGAATGGTCCGGGCACGTGGTGCTGAGGGTGCTGGCGACCGACGGGCCGATGCGCCTGAGCGCTCTGGCCGACCGGCTCGAATCCGATCCGTCGACGATCAGCCGGCAGGTGGCCACGCTCGTGAAACACGGACTCCTCGAGCGCCGTGCCGATCCCGCGGACGGGCGGGCCTGCCTGCTCGTCCTGACCGCCGCGGCCGACGAGGTGCTCAGGGAGCACAACGACATCCGGTTGCACCACTTCCAGAAGATGCTCTCCAGCTGGAGCGACCGCGACCTGCGCCGGTTCACCGCGCTGCTACAGCGCTTCACCGACGACTTCGAGAACGCGAACACGAATTGGATCAGCGAGCCGGCCGCGTCCCGCTCGCCGGAAGGGAACCACTGATGTCGGCCACCGCGGCCCAACCGGCGGCGGCCCCGTCCGCGTCGGGCGGGTTGACCCACAAGCAGATCCTCACGATCCTGTCCGGTCTCATCCTCGGCATGTTCCTCGCGGCTCTGGACCAGACGATCGTCTCGACCGCGATCCGGACGATCGGCGACGATCTGCACGGCCTGTCGGTCCAGGCCTGGGTTACCACGGCGTTCCTGATCACGTCGACGATCGCGACGCCACTGTTCGGCAAGATGTCGGACATCTACGGCCGCAAGCCGCTGTTCATGATCGCCATCACGATCTTCATCACCGGCTCGGCGCTCTGCGGCCTGGCGACGTCGATGTACATGCTGGCCGCGTTCCGCGCGTTCCAGGGCATCGGGGCCGGCGGGCTGTTCCCGCTGGCTCTGGCGATCATCGGCGACATCATCCCGCCGCGTGAGCGGGCGCGGTATCAGGGCTACTTCATGGCGGTCTTCGCCACCGCGTCCATTCTCGGCCCGGTGGTGGGCGGCTTCTTCGCCGGCCAGCAAACCCTGCTCGGCGTCACGGGATGGCGCTGGATCTTCTACATCAACGTGCCGATCGGGATCGCCGCGCTGTTCGTCGTGACGCGGGTGCTGCACCTCGAGCACCGCCGCCGCGATCACCGCATCGACTGGTACGGCGCATCCGCGCTTGTCATGGGCCTGGTTCCACTACTGATCATCGCCGAGCAGGGCCGGGTGTGGGGATGGGCCTCCGGTGCGGCATTCGCCTGCTACGTCATCGGCGCGCTGGGTGTGGTCGCGTTCGTGCGCGTGGAGGCCCGCATGGGCGACGACGCTCTGCTGCCGCTCCGCCTGTTCCGGGGCAGTGTGTTCAGCCTCGGGTCGGCGCAGTCGTTCATCATCGGCATGGGGATGTTCGGCGGCATGGTGTCGATCCCGCTGTACCTGCAGATCGTGAAGGGCGCCTCGCCGACGAAGGCGGGCCTGCTGCTGCTTCCTCTCGTCGGCGGCCTCATGCTCTCGTCGCTGGTCGCCGGGCAGGTCACGTCCCGAACCGGCCGTTACAAGATCTTTCCGGTGCTCGGCTCCACACTGATGGTCGTCGGACTCGGGTTGTTGGCTCAGGTCGGCGCGGACACGCCCCTCTGGCAGACGGATGTCTTCATGGCCGTGTTCGGCGCCGGCCTGGGGATGAACATGCAGACGATCGTGCTGGCGATGCAGAATGCCGTCGAACCGCGGGACATGGGCGTCGCGACGTCGGCGGTGACGTTCTTCCGGCAGGTCGGCGGCTCGCTCGGTACGGCTGTCTTCCTGTCGATCTTGTTCACGAACGCGGCAAGCAACATCCCGAAGGAGCTGGCCAAGGCGCATGTGCAGGTCCCGCCGGGCGGTGGCGTCGACCTGAACGACACGAGCAAGATCGCGCAGCTGTCCCCGCAGGTACGGCATCCGATCCTGGTGGGCTTCTCGAATGCGATGGACCTCGTGTTCCTGGTCGGCGCCTGTGTCGTGGTGATCGCGATCGTGTTGTCGGCGTTGCTCAAGGAGGTGCCGCTGCGGACCCAGTCCGGCCTGCAGGCGGCACGGGCGGCCGCGGCCGCGACGGATCCGGACGCGCCCGACGCCGGAGGTGCCACCCACGACCCGGAGCACATCAGCCCGACGCTGACGCGCTGACGGCGGCGCCGCCCAGTGATGACAACGCGGCCGGAGCTGACCGGCAGCTTCGGCATGATCGCCAGCACACATTGGCTGGCGACGGCATCGGGCATGAGTGTGCTCGAGCGAGGTGGCAACGCATTCGACGCGGCAGTGACCGCAGGCTTCGTGTTGCAGGTCGTCGAGCCACATCTCAACGGGCCCGGTGGGGACCTGCCCGCGATCGTGTGGAGTGTGGCGGATCGGCAGCCGCACGTCGTGTGCGGTCAGGGGGTCGCGCCGCAGGCGGCGACGATCGACCGGTTCCGCTCGCTGGACCTGCCGCTCGTGCCGGGCACCGGCCTGCTGGCGGCGACAGTGCCGGGTGCGTTCGGTGCGTGGACGACGATGCTCGAGCGGTGGGGCACCTGGGAGCTGGCCGATGTCCTCGAGTACGCATTGCACTATGCGGAAAGGGGATTCCCTGTGCTGCCATCGATCAGCCGGACGATCGCCGCCGTCGCGCCGACGTTCGCGGCACACTGGGCACCCTCGGCACGAACCTGGTTGGACAACGGCCACGCGCCCGTCCCCGGCACGACGTGGTGCTCGCCGGCCGTGGCGGCGACTTACCGCCGAATCCTCGACGTCGCAACCGGCCACTCGCGCGAGCAGCGGATCGCCGCGGCGCGCGATGCGTGGTACCGCGGCTTCGTCGCTGAGGAGATCGGCCGGTTCTGCACGTCGTCATGGCGCGACGTGTCCGGTCGTGATCACGCCGGCCTGTTGACCGCGGACGACCTCGCGAACTGGCAGGTCGGTGTCGAGCCACCCGTCCGGGTGGACTACGCCGGCCGGTACGAGGTCCTCAAGACCGGGCCGTGGGGCCAGGGTCCGGTGCTGGGTCAGCAGCTGCGGCTGCTCGAATGCCTTGGCATATCAGCGGAAACGGTTCGGTCGTCGACGTGGATCCATCTTGTTGTCGAGGCTGCCAAGCTGGCCTTCGCCGACCGCGAGGCCTGGTACGGCGACGATCCGGACGTGCCGCTCGAGGCACTGCTGTCGCGCGACTACGCGCAGGCACGCGTCGCGCTCGTCGGGCCGACGGCCAGCCTCGACTTGCGGCCCGGTGCTCCGGGCGGCCGCGTGCCGAAGTTGGCTCGGTTGCCCGATGCCGGCGACGGCCCGCCCGGCGTGGGTGAGCCGACGGTCGGCCGGCGCGTGGCCGGCCCTGAGCGGGGCGACACGTGCCACGTCGACGTCGTCGATCGGTGGGGCAACTTCGTCGCGGCAACACCGAGCGGCGGTTGGCTGCAGAGTTCGCCGGTGATTCCCGCCCTCGGCTTCCCGCTCGGGACGCGCGCGCAGATGTTCTACCTGGACCCTGACCTGCCGAATTCGCTGCGTCCGGGCCGGCGCCCTCGCACGACTCTGTCGCCGACGCTCGCGCTGCGCGACGGCGAGCCGTGGCTGGCGTTCGGCACGCCGGGCGGTGATCAGCAGGACCAGTGGCAGCTGCCGTTCCTGCTCGATGTCGTGCACACGGGTTCGAACCTGCAGGCCGCGATCGACGCGCCCACATTCCACACCAACCACTTCCCGTCCTCGTTCTACCCGCGAGCCGCGCACCCGGGCGAAATCGAGGTCGAGGACCGGATGCCGGCCGGCGTCACCACCGAGCTGCGAGCGCGCGGGCACCGGCTGGTGTTGCCCGGTTCCTGGCGACTCGGGCGACTCAGCGCGGTGGCTCGCGACGGTGCGGTCCTGAAGGCCGCGGCCAATCCCCGCGGTGCGCAGGGCTACGCCGCCGGTCGTTGACTCCCGTGCTCAGGTGGTGCCGCGACGCGGGCGATCGGCGGCCTCACCGACGACGCGCGTCGCGGCGGACGTCAATGGCAGGCCCTGCTCGTGGGCCATTGCCAGCAGCATGGCGTAGGCCGCGTCCATATCGAGATCGTGGTGAACGGCGAGTACACCCTTGGCCTGTTCCACGACCGTCCGCCCGGCCAGTGCCGCCCGGGTGCGCTCGACGATCCGCGCGTGCGACATCTGCCCTGCGTGCACGATCGCGAGCGCCGCGACGTCGGCGAAGCCCTGGGCCAGCGCCCGGTCGGGGTCCTGTCCGTCATGCCGCCAGAACAGGTTGAGCGCACCCAGAACCTGCCCGTGCCAGTGCAGTGGCGTGGCGTACACCGCCGAGTACCGGGCGGCCCGGAACGGCGTGCCGAGCTCAGGCCAGCGGGCTTCGATCTCACGCAGGCTGGTCGCCGCGACCGGCTCGCCCGTGCGGGCTGCGTCCACGCACGGGCCCGCGTCCGCCTGGACCTGGTAGAGCTCGAGTTCCTCGGTGCGGTGTGACGTGACGGCGAGCAGCTCCAGCCCGGTGCCGTCCGGGCGGTTGAGGACGAGACCGGCGCCGTCGGCGTCGAGCGCGTCCGTACAACCGATGATCAAGCTGGTGACGGTGTCGATGACGTCGTCGTCGTTGACCATCGACGCGGCGGCTCTGGCGAATACGCGGGCGGCGCCGGGCGCGACCCTGGAGTCATCAAGATTCACTGGACTCATTCCCGAAGTCGAGGCGGCGCAGGACTACCTGGTGGGCGATCTCGGACAGGGTGGTGTCGTCGGCGAAGGCGTGCGCGCGCAAGATAGCGAGCGCATCACCGGGCTGCAGGCCCAGCTGAGCGATCACCATGCCGGTGGCCTGGTGGATCTCGGCGCGGGTCGACCACGGACCGGTGTCCGTGACGCCCTCGTCCCGCGGCGGCTCGCTGAGCAGGGCCGCGCCCACGGCGTCGGACAGGAACTGCGCGCCGTCCAGCAGTTCAGGTGCCTCGACTGCCGGCTGCTGCAGCAGACAGAGCACGCCGATGACCTGACCGCCCGGCCGCATCGGCATCGCGTGCACGGTGACACTGCCGACCGCGCGCCGTACGGCCGCGCCGAACTCCGGCCAGCGGGGCTGCGATGCATCGAGCGTGGCGACCACCGGTTCACCCGTGGTGAACGCGTCGTGGCTCGGTCCCTCGCCGAGAATCTCCTGCAGATCTTCCAGCCGGGCCGCTACGTCGTTGGTCGCGCAGAGCGTGATGCGTTGCAGGGTCGTGTTCTCGATAGTGATGGCCGCGCCGTCGACGTCCAGGATGAGCCGGCATGCCTCGACCAACCGCTCGGCCAGCGCCTCGCGGCGGTTGTCGGCGGCGACGAGCTGTGCGAGCTGGGCCAAGATCTTGGCCTTGTCCGTCACGCCACCCATCTCCAGAGGTGGCGGCGCCCCGCCGCCACGGGCGCAGTCTAGCTCCGGCGGGGCTCAGCCCGGCTCAGCCCGGCGGGCGCTGGCCGACGTTGCTGCCCATCTCGTCGTGCAGCGAGAAGAACGGCCGCCGCGCGGCGTAATGGCGCCGGTCGAGAGCTCGCAGCGCGCCGTCCAGTTCGCGCGACATCGGCCGGCGCTCCCGCACCACCCAAGGCACGCCGGCGAGCGCCATGCCCAGCCCCTTGATCCAGCTGCGGTTCTTCGGCCGGTCGGCGAGCGTGAACAACGTCCGGCGCACCACGTTGGCGGCCCGGCGGTGCAACCAGCAGGTCCACAGCGCGTTGCGCAGCCCGACCGCGCGCAGGTGTGGCGCGTTGGCCACGCTCGGTTGGTGATGCATCACCGCGTCGGGGACGTAGCGCATGCGCCAGCCCGTCCGCGCCAGCTGGTAGGCGACCGCGTCCTCCTCGCCGCCGATGAAGAACCGCGCGTCGAAACCTCCAACCGCGCTGTAGGCGGCGGCGCGGACGATCACGGCGCCCGCCATGAAGCCGAGGATCGGAATGCCAGGTATGTCGGCGCCGTCGGTCAGCGGGCTCGCGGCCATCTCGACCGAGATCGGATCCAGGACTTCCTCGTCCCTGACGAGGATCCGGGCATTGACGAGTCCCAGCGCCGGATAGCGGTCGAACAGGTCGGCGGCCAGCCGCAGCCCGTCGGCTTCGTACCAGCCGTCGTCGTCGCAGAGGGCCACGTACGGAGTCGTTGCGCGGGCGAGTCCGACGTTGCGTGCTGCCGCGCCGATATTGCGCGGCATCGCCACGACGTCGAGCTGCGGATATTCGGCGAGCACCGCACGGGTGTCGTCGGCGGACGCGTTGTCGACAGCGATGATCGCAACGTCCAGGTCGACGAGGTGTTCGAGGATCGGCCTGATCCGATGCCCACAGTTGAACGTGAGCAGCACGATCGTGAGGCGATCACGCAGGGTCGTCCGCTGATCACGCGCCACGGGCCCGCTCCCGACGGTCGGCCGCCAGAGCACGGTCAGCGGCGGCCGCCGCCTCCGCGACGGTGATCGCGAGCAGGGCCGGATCGGGTGCGTCGGCGTGCGGGTCGCCGTCACCGGCTCCGTGCCACAGCACCTGGTGACGCGAATCGGGCGGCGGCCCCCAGCACTGCGGTGACACCGGCCCGAAGAGCACGACGGACGGTGTCGCGTAGTTCGTCGCGACGTGGGCGATGCCGGTGTCGCCACAGACGATCAGCCGGGCGCCCGCGACCAGGCGCAGCAGGTCGAGCAGGTCGAGTCGCGCCAGGGCCCGCACGCGGGCGGCGGCCGCGATCCTTCGGGCGAGAGCCTGCTCGCCCGGGCCGCCGGTGACAACGACGTCGTGGCCTCGCTCGCGCAGCAGGATCGCGAGGGCGGCAAACCGCTCGGCCGGCCAGCGCCGGGCGGGGGCCTTGGCACCGCTGTGCAGCACCGTCACCCCGACGAACAGGTCGGCGCCGGGCGGTGCGGGGAGCGCCCCGACGACGCTCGGGTACCGCGCGCCCGGGATAGGGAGCGCCTCGGCGACCAGCCGGCACCAGCGCGCCACCTCGTGTTCGTCGCGGCGCCAGCACACCATGCCTTCGCCGTAGGCGACGAGCCGACCCGGCGCGCACGACTGCAGCAGCCGCCGGCTCTGCGGACCGTTGCCATGCAGGTCGATCGCGAGTTCCGGCCGCGGCGGTGGGTCCCGCAGCGGTTCGAGCTCGTGACCGTGCACGAGGTCGTCGACCGTGCCGGCCAGCCGCGCCAGCGGTGCCAGCTGTTCCGGTGCGGCGAGCACGATGCGGTGCTCGGGCAATGCGGTACGCAGCAGCGCCAGCGCGGGCAGGCCGGTGAGGAAGTCACCCAGGCCGAGGGCGCGCAGCACGAGTGCGATGGGCCGCTCAGACACGTCCGCGCTCGACCAGTTCCGACGTCGACCGGCCACGCAGGTAGGGGACCGTGACCACCTCGCCACCCCACTGCCGCAGCAGCTCCGCCTCCGGGAGAATCGCGCCTGCATAGTCACCGCCCTTCACCCAGATGTGCGGCCGCAGCCCGCGCAGCATCTCCGTCGGCGTGTCCTCGTCGAAGACGACAACCGCGTCGACGTCGCGCAGTGACTGGAGCACCCGCATTCGATCCTCGGCCGGCTGCAGGGGGCGGGTGTCGCCCTTGAGGCGCCGCACCGACGCGTCGGAGTTGAGGCAGACGATGAGGCAGTCGCCAAGTGCACGAGCGGCCGACAGCGTCGCGATGTGGCCGGCGTGGACGATGTCGAAGCAGCCGCCGGTGGCGACGACGATCCCGCCCGCCGCGCGGATGTCCTCGGCGAGGTCGGCCGCGGCTCGCGGCTGCCGCGGCACGGTGTGGCCGCCGGGTGGCTCGTCGAGTCCCGATGCCCCGCCGGCCGCGACGAATCGGCTGGCCGCGTCGACGGCCAGCGACACCGCCTCACTGGGGACGGCGCCGCCGGCCAGGGCCGTCACGGCCGCGGCACCGAAGCAGTCGCCGGCACCGCAGGGATCACCACCGTTCACCGGCCGGGCCGGAAAGATCTCTGAGGCGCCGTTGCCATAGGACAGCAACGCTCCGCGGCTGCCGAGCGTGACAGCGACCGAGCGGGCTCGCCACGACGACAGCAGCGCTTCGGCCTGCCGGCGGATCGTCGCGACACCGTCGCCGCGCAGCCCGGACAATGTCGCCGCCTCCGCGGCGTTCGGCGTGACCAGGGCGACGCCGGCCACCGGAGCCGAACCGCGTGGATGCGGATCCCACACCGTCGGCGTGTGAGTCGCGTGCCGGGCGAGTGCCGCCCGCAGCGGCTCGTGCCCCGTCGCGCCGCCGCCGTAGTCCGACACGAGCACGGCGTCCGCGATGTGAAGCGCCTCGCGAGCGGCCGCGGTCAGCGGGCCGATCTCGCTCGCGCCGCCGCCGTCGTCGAGGCGGGCCACGGTCTGCCCACGGGCGCGCAGCCGGGTCTTGACCGGTGTCCGCCCCTGACACGGGATCGCCACGACCTCAACCGCCGGCGGGAGCAACGCGTGTACGCGGGCGGCCGCGTCGTCGTCGGCCATCGGGGCGACGAGCACGACCTGCTGGCGCGGGTGACGGGCGGCGAGCATCGCGGCGAGCGCGGCGCCCCCCGGGCGTTCCTGCCGGCCCACCTCGTCGAGCACCGGCGCGGGAGCGTCCGGGACCAGCCGGTCCGCCCGCGTCTGCACGTCGACGTCGAGCAGCACGTCACCGACGACCACGACCAGCTGCTCGTTCATGGCGTCACAGCCGAGATGATCTCCGCCGCGGCCAGGCTGTCGTCGAGCGCCTCGCAGACGAGATGCAGCGCGACGAGATGAACTTCCTGCACCGTCGCCGTGCTCGGCGCGTCCACACAGAGCAGCTCGTCCCCGAGTTGGGCGAGCGGGTTCGGCGCCGCTCCGGTCATCGTCCATACCCGAAGCCCGCAGTCGCGGGCCCGGGACGCCGCGCTGAGCAGGTTGCTGCTGCGTCCGGACGTGGACATCAGCAAGCAGACGTCGCCCGGCCGGCCGTGCGCCTCGACCTGCCGGGCGAACACCTCGTCGCGGCCGTAGTCGTTCAGGATCGCGGTGATCGTGGACGTCTCGGCGTGCAGCGCGAGAGCCGAGAACGGCCGGCGCTCGCCGTCGTAGCGGCCGACCAGCTCGGCCGTGAGGTGCTGCGCCTGGGCGGCGCTGCCACCATTGCCGGCCACGAGCAACCGGCCGCCGCCGGGCAGCAACTCGGCGAGCTGCGCGCCCCAGCGCGAGGTCACCTCGGTCAGCTCGCCGCCATGCTCCAGCGCGCTGATGAGCCGGGCGACGTGCGCGGTACGCAGGTCGGCGGTCATCCCACGCTCTCCTTCGTGGCCGTGACTGGGGACTGTTCGACGAGCGCGCGCAGGTAACTGCGCTCGGTGGCTCGTGCCACCCGGGCCCAGTCGTAGTGCGCATCGACCCGTTCGGCGCCCGCCGTCCCGTAACGGCGCAGCAGGTCCGGGTCGGCGAGCAGGTCGCGGATCGCGCCGGCCGCGGTCTGCGGCGCGCGAGGCGGCAGGAGCACCCCGGTGACCCCGTCGATCACCGTGTCCAGCAGCCCACCTACAGCGGATCCGACGACCGGCGTCCGGCAGGCCATGGCTTCGAGCGGGACGATCCCGAACGGCTCATACCAGGGCAGGCAGACGACCAGATCGGCCGCGCGGAGGTGCGCGGGCAGCTCGTCGTGTGTCACGCGGCCGATGAATCGCACCCGGTCGGCAACGCCCAGCTCTTCGGCGTGGCGCCGCAACCGGGTTGCTTCAGGGTCGTGGGCCAGCTGTGTCGCGTCGGGTCCGCCGGCGACTACCAGCTCGGCGTGGGGCAGCCAGCGCATGGCCGTGATGGCATCCGCGACGCCCTTGCGCGG
>JAODNL010000239.1 GCA_025465405.1 Pseudonocardiales bacterium
CGGCACACTCCAGCACTGCCGAGAACTGCGGCCGGCCGACGCCGGTCATCATCCGGGTCGTGCACATCGCGCCGGGCCCGACGCCCACCTTGACGATGTCGGCACCCGCGGCGACCAGATCGCGAACGCCGTCGGCCGACACCACGTTGCCGGCCACGACCGGGACGGTCGGCGACAGCGCCCGCACCGCGGCCAGGGCGTCCAGCATGCGCTGCTGGTGACCGTGGGCGGTGTCGATGACGAGCAGGTCCACTCCCGCCTCGAGCAGCGCGGTGGCCTTGCCGGCGACGTCGCCGTTGACGCCGACCGCCGCCGCGATGCGCAGCTGTCCGGTCGAGTCCACGGCGGGCCGGTAGATCGTCGACCGTAGCGCGGCCGTCCGAGTCAGAACGCCGACCAGCCTGCCGTCGGCCGCGACCACCGGTGCGAGCCGGCGCCGGCCGGCATCCAGCTGGGCGAATGCCTTCTCCGGATCGATCGGGTCGGTCAGCGTGGTCAGGTCAGTGCTCATCACCTGATGCAGTTGCGCGAACCGATCCGCACCGGCGCAGTCGGCCTCCGTCACGACACCCACCGGTCGCCCGCCGTCGACCACGATGACGGCCCCGTGCGCCCGCTTGGGCAGCAGGGCCAGCGCGTCGGTGACCGGACTGTGCGGCGCGAGCGTCACCGCGGTGTCCACCACGAGGTGGCGCCGCTTCACCCAGGCGACGACCTCGCTCACGACCGGCGCCGGGATGTCCTGCGGCAGCACCGCGAGCGATCCACGGCGGGCCACGGTCTCGGCCATCCGCCGGCCGGCCACGGCGGTCATGTTCGAGACGACCAGAGGAATGGTCGTGCCGCTGCCGTCCGAGGTGGTCAGGTCGACGTCGAACCGGGAGGCGACGCCCGACCGCGCGGGGACCATGAAGACGTCGTCATACGTCAGTTCGAAGGGCGGGATCGGGTCAACGAAGCGCACGAATCACTGAGTCTACCGGCGACGACGACCGCTGGTAGCCACGAGAACCCGGCCACATACCCTCATCACGTGCTGGCTGTGTTCGACATCGACGGCGTGGTCGCCGACGTCCGGCACCGCGTGCACCACCTCGAACCGCCCAAGTCCTGGCGCGCGTTCTTCCGCGAGGCGGCCGACGACACGCTGCTGGCCGAGGGCGCGCGGCTGGTGACCGAACTCGCCACCGACCACGAGGTCGTCTGGCTCACCGGCCGGCCCGAGTGGCTTCGCCGCACGACCGCCGAGTGGCTCGCGGGCCAGGGCCTGCCCGGCACCGAACTGCACCTGCGTCCCGAGCGCGACTACCGCCCGGCCCGCCAGTACAAGCTCGACGTGCTGCGCCGCCTGGCCAGCCGCGGCATCGCCGCGTTCGTCGACGACGATTCCGACGTCATCGACACGGCCCTGGCTGCCGGCTACCCCGCCGTTCTTGCTGACTGGCTGCCGCGGGATCCCGCGCTGCGCGATGCCCAGGACCGCCTCGGTCGCACCTGAAAGGAAAAAGGCCTAGCCTGGAGATCACGGCTCGATAACGATCTCACTCAACCTTTACATGGGATGTACCAAAAACGCCCGAATCCGGGGCCAAGAGGTTTGCGCGCCTCCTGGACAAATTCCGATTCGGGAGCACACTTGTGACGGAAGTTACCCGGAAGCGATTACAGGACACTAAACAATGATCACGCAGCAGCTGCCGGAAACCCCGGCCCGACCCGAGTGCCGGCACACCCCGCCGTGCCCGAACGCCGACGCCTCTGACCGCGACGCCGCCCATACTGTCTCAGCTCACCCGGAACAGGGCTGGAGTCTGCTCTGCAACGGAGTGGTGGTGTTCGAGGACTTCGGTGAGTTGCTTCCGGACGGCCAAAGCCGTGCCGACCGTCGCCGCGACCTGATGCTGGCCTCGCCGCATCGCCGCGCCAGCTGACCCCTACCGCCCGCACGACCCACTCGTCGAGTGGTCAGGCTTCGACGCGAGCCCGGTCGAGGATGCTCGCGGTGTCGAGACCGGTAGGCAGCGTCCCGAACGCCACACCCCAGTCGGCGCCGAGACGCGACGCGCAGAACGCGTCGGCAACCGCCGCGTGGCCATGCCGCAGCAACAGTGACCCCTGCAGCAGCAACGCCATCCGCTCGACGACCCGGCGCGCCCGGTACTCCAGGTGGTCCTGGTCGGAGAACTCCTTGCGCAGCACCGCCAGCGCGTCGTCGTAGCGCGCGTCCGCACCGCTCGCCAGCTCGAGCTCGGCGAAGAACCCCTCGATGGTCTCGGGCTCGCGCACCATCGCGCGCAGGGTGTCCAGCGCGGCGACGTTGCCGGAACCCTCCCAGATCGACACGAGTGGCGCCTCCCGGTACAGCCTCGGCAGGCCGGAATCCTCGACGTAGCCGTTGCCACCGAGGCACTCCAGGGCCTCCGCCGCGTGCGCTGCCCACCGCTTGCACACCCAATACTTCGTGACCGCGAGCCCGACGCGACGAAACGCCGCCTCGGCAGAGTCGCCGCGCACCGCCCGGTCGACCGAACCGGCCAGCCGCATCACCACCGTCGTGGCCGCCTCGGATTCGATGGCGAGATCGGCCAGCACGTTCACCATCGCCGGCTGCCCGAGCAGCCGCCGGCCGAAGGCCGTGCGGTGGGTGGCGTGGTGCACCGCCTGCGCCACGCCGACCCGCATGCCGCCGGCCGCCATGACCGCGCAGTCGAGTCGAGTCATGTTGACCATCTCGATGATCGTGCGGACGCCGCGGCCCTCCTCGCCGACCAACCAGCCGAACGCGTCCTCGTACTCGACCTCCGACGACGCGTTGGACTTGTTGCCGAGCTTGTCCTTGAGCCGTTGCAGGAAGAAGTTGTTCGCCGTGCCGTCCGGCAGTACGCGCGGCACGAGGAAGCACGAGAGGCCTCCGGGCGCCTGGGCAAGGGTGAGGAACAGGTCCGACATCGGCGCGGAAGTGAACCACTTGTGCCCGGTGAGCCGGTAGCCGCCATCACCGGCCGGGACCGCCTGGGTGGTGTTGGCGCGGACGTCGGAACCACCCTGCTTCTCGGTCATCGACATCCCGGCGATGAGGCCGCGCTTGGTCAGCGGCGCGCGCAGCCCGTAGTCGTACTCGCGATTGGTCAGCAGCGGCTCGTACTGTCCGGCCAGTGCGGGCGTGGTCCGAAGCGCCGGCACGACCGCGTAGGTCATCGATATCGGGCACAGGTGCCCGGCGTCGGCGGTACCCCATGCGAGCACCTTCGCGGCGCGCGCGACATGCGTGCCTGGGCGGGGGTCGGCCCACGGTGCACCGTGCAGGCCACGATCAACCGCGACCCGCATCAGCTCGTGGTACTGCGGCAGGTACTCGACCTCGTCGATGCGATTGCCATACCGGTCATGGGTACGCAGCACCGGCGGGTGCTCGTTCGCCAACCGGCCCCACTCCTGCGCCGGGTTGCTGCCGGCGAGCAGCCCGAGCGCACGAACCTCGCTGTCGGCCCATCCCGCACCCTCCCGATGCAGGCCCTCGATCAAGGCGGGATGGGTCGCGACGTCGCTGCCCACCAGCGGTGGAACCTGGTTGCTGACCTCATGGGTGCGTGACATCGGGTACTCCTAGTGCTCGGCGGGTGAATTCGACCAGCGTGGGGACGGTGTCGGGATCTTCGGCG
>JAODNL010000264.1 GCA_025465405.1 Pseudonocardiales bacterium
GACTCGAATCGAAGGTGCTGCTCGTCATCGTGCTGGTGTTCTTCGGCGTGTTCTTCAATGCCTTTCAGGGCACCCGCGAGGTGGACCGCAACTTCATCGCCAACGCGATGATCCTTGGGGCCTCGAAATGGCAGGTGACCCGCCAGGTTGTGCTGCCGTCCGCATTCACCTGGATCCTTGCCAGCCTGCACGTCAGCTTCGGTTTCGCTCTGATCGGCGCGATAGTCGGCGAGTATCTGGGCGCACAGCAGGGTCTGGGCGAGTTGATCAAGTACGCCCAGGGCACGTTCGACGCGAACGGCGTGTGGGCCGCGATGGTGATCATGGCCGTCGTGGCGCTCCTCGCCGAATTCCTCATCACTCGTTTGGAGAAGTCCCTGCTGCGCTGGCGACCCCCGCAGCTCACCGGCACCGAGTTGTAGCCCGTCCCTTCTCCCGTTTCGACCCGTACCGCACATCTCTAGGAGGACACGTGTCCAAAAAACTCCGACTGACCGCTTCGGCGATCGCCGTCGCAATCGTGGCGGTGGCCGGCTGCAGTTCGAAGGCGAGCCATACCAGTGCAAATCAACACGTCGGCGCCTCGTCCGGCGACAAGGTCAGCATCATGGTCGGCGGGCTGAACAAGCAGATCTACCTGCCCTTCATGCTCGCCCAGCGCTTGGGGTTCTACAGCGCGGAGGGGTTGAGCATCTCGCTGTCCGACGAACCCGCCGGCGTCGATGCCACCACGGCGATGCTGGCCAACAAGGTCGACGGCGTCGGTGGCTTCTACGACCACACGATCGCGCTGCAGGGCATCGGCAAGTCCGCGGAGTCCGTGGTGTCGATGCTGCAGGTCCCGGGCGAGGTCGAGCTGTGCCGCACCGGCCTGAAGGGCACGATCAAGTCCGCCGCTGACTGGAAGGGCCGCAACCTCGGCATCACCGACGTCGGGTCGTCGACGGACTTCCTGACGCAGTACCTCGCCGAGAAGAACGGCGTGAATCCGTCCAGCACCCACCGCATCGGCGTGCAGGCCGGTCCGACGTTCATCGGCGCGATGCAGCACAAGTCCATCGACTGCGGCATGACCACCGAGCCGACGGTCTCGAAGGTGCTCGATTCGGGGCTGGGCTACATCATCTACGACACCCGCACGGCTCCGGGTGCGCAGGCGGCGTTCGGCGGCCCGTACCCGGCCACGTCGCTCTACATGAGCACGTCCTACGTGCAGGCTCACCCGGCGATCGTGCAGAAGCTGGTCAACGCCTACGTCAAGACGCTGAAGTGGATCCAGACCCACACCGCCGACCAGATCACCGAGCAGATGCCGGCCGACTACTACGCGGGCGTCGGCAAGGCCGCGTACTCGAAGGCGCTCGGCAGTGAGAAGGGCATTTACAACCCGACCGGCATCATGCCGCAGGGCGGCCCGCAGACCTGCCTGGCCGTGCTCTCGTCGTTCAACCCGAGCGTCAAGGGCAAGAACATCGACGTGACCAAGACCTACACCGACGAATTCGTCAAGAAGGCTCAGTCGACGAACTGACCCGGATCGCCTTGGGCCGCGACCGCATCCCGGTCGCGGCCCAAGGCTCGTTCAGTCGCCTTTGCGGCGGACGCCGAGCAGGATGTCGTCCCACGACGGGATCCGGGCTCGAGCGGCTCGCTCCTCGTCGGTCTCGTCGTCGCGCGGCGCGACCCCGAGGTTCTTGACCTTCGGCAGCCGGCTCGTCGGCGTCGAGGCTGCGGGCTCGCCGGGCGCGGGGCGCTCGGTTTCCAGTGGCTCGGCCAGCCGCAGAGGCAGCGGCGGCGCCTCGAGCTCCTCGAGCTCGTCGGTCGGCAACAGCCCCGGGTCCTCGTCAACCGCGTCCTGGTCGAACACCTCGTCGACGTGGCCGACCACGACCGGCGGCACATAGGCGTCAGCCATCACCGGGAACGCCACGACGCCTGGTGCGAGCGGTGGGGCCGCGGCGAGGCTGGGCCGGGGCGGTGCCTCGACAGCGCTGACCACCGGACGGATCGGACGGTCGCTGAGCAGGTCAGCCGCCGTGTCATCGAGGGGCGTCACGTTGCGGGCCGCCAGGTGGAAGATCCACTCTGCGACCCGCCGTGAGTCGCCGCCCAGCCATCCGGCGTTCACCACCCACTGCCCGTCCTCGCGGCGGCGCGAGTCCCAGGTGACAGCGGACGGGTCGATTCCGTGTGCGGCGAACCGCGCGTCCACGGCCTCGCCGAAGATCACGGTCTGCCCTTCGGTCGTGCTGCGCCGGGCCTTGGCCCGCCGGGCCTCGTCGGCGATTCGGTGACGCTCGTCGAGCACGGGCCCGGCGAACCGGAGTACCCGCTCGAGCGTCATCCCGGTCCGCTCGGCGAGTTCCTGTGGCGAGGCACCGGACCGCACCTGTATCTGGATTTCCCGCGGGCTGATCGTCGCCTCGGGCTCCGGCGCCGACGGGTTCGAGGACGGCAGGTCGGAGCGGAGGGCGCTGGAGCGGACGGCGTCGTGCAGCGCTGCGTCGACGTGGAGCGCGAACTGCTCGCCGCCGTCCGCGGTTTCGACGATCAGGTGGCCACCGTCGTCACCCGGCCTCAGCAAGCGCAGCTGTCGCATGGCCCGACGATAGGCGCGCGCGCCCGCGATTCCGGTAGCACACGCCGATGGCTAGAGACGCTCGACGACGTAGTCGACGCAGGCAGTCAATGCCTCGACGTCGTCCGGCTCGACGGCGGGGTACGTGCCGACCCGCAACTGGTTGCGGCCGAGCGCCCGATACGGCTCGGTGTCGACGATTCCGTTGGCGCGCAGGGTCGCCGCGACGGCCGCTGCGTCGACGGCGGCGGCGAAGTCGATCGTCCCGACAACCGGGCTGCGCAATGCCGGATCGGTGACGAACGGGGTGGCGAACGCCGACGCCTCCGCCCAGGCGTAGAGCCGTCCGGACGAGTCGGCGGTGCGCTTGGCGGCCCAGTCGAGGCCGCCGCTGGCAAGCAGCCATTCGACCTGGTGGGCCATCAACCAGAGCGTCGCGATGGCGGGGGTGTTGTACGTCTGGTCCTTGCGCGAATTGTCCAGTGCGAGGGTCAGATCCAACGACGGCGGCACCCAGCGCGCGGCCGTGAGCTCTTCGGCACGTTGGATCGCCGCGGGGGAGAGGGCCGCCAGCCAGAGGCCGGCCTCGGCGGCGAAGCCCTTCTGCGGCGCGAAGTAGTAGGCGTCGCTCTGGGCGAGGTCGACCGGCATGCCGCCGGCGGCGGACGTCGCGTCGACGAGGACCAGCGCGCCGGGGTCGGAACCGGCGACGCGACGCACCGGCAGCGCGACGCCGGTCGAGGTCTCGTTCTGCGGCCAGGCGTACGTGTCGACGCCGGCCTCCGCGCGGGGGGTGGGGGCGCTGCCGTAGTCGCTGCGCAGCTCGGTCGGCTCGCCGAGGAACGGCGCACCGCGGGTGACCGCGGTGAACTTGGCGGAGAACTCGCCGCAGACCAGATGCTGGGCGCGGTCACGGATCAACCCGAACGCGGCAGCGTCCCAGAACGCGGTCGAGCCCCCGTTGCCGAGGACGATCTCGTAGCCGTCCGGCAGTGCGAGCAGCTCGGCGAGGCCGGCTCGGATGCGTCCGACCAGCGACCGAACCGGTGCCTGCCGATGGCTGGTTCCGAGCAGCGTGCCGCCCGTGGCACCGAGCTCAGCGACAGCGGCGGCGGGCACCTTCGACGGTCCGGAGCCGAAGCGTCCGTCCGCCGGCTTGATCGCGTCCGGGATGGCGATGCGCGGCGCGGTCACGAGGCGAATTCTTTCATCCGCCGCCTAGGCCTTTGCCGCCTGCGAAGCCTGCAGCGTGGCGTAGACGACGACGTTCAC
>JAODNL010000268.1 GCA_025465405.1 Pseudonocardiales bacterium
GCCGAGCCTGGACAGGTGCACGCCGGTAAGCGCCGCCGCGAAGCAGAACTCGGCGGCGAAGTCCCGGTCGGAAACCGCGTCCATCGAGTTCGCCGCGGCCGCGGCGAAGCCGAGCTCGGCGGCGAACTGCTGCGGGTCGATCGGCAGCGAGGAGCCGGCCAGCGCGCCGGCGCCAAGTGGGCTGACCGACGCCCGGCCGTCCCAGTCGCGCAGGCGGCTCACGTCCCTGGTGAACGCCTGCACGTGGGCGAGCAGCTGGTGGGCGAAGAGCACCGGCTGGGCGTGCTGCAAGTGCGTCATGCCGGGCGCGGGCAGGTCACCGCTCGCCTCCGCCTGGGCGATCAGCGCCGTCTGCAGCTCGGCGAGCCTGGAGACGATGAGCCGGGCGTGGTCGCGTAGGTACAGGCGCAGGTCGGTGGCCACCTGGTCGTTGCGGCTGCGGCCGGCACGCAGCTTGCCGCCGAGCGCGCCGAGCCGCTCGAGCAGGCCGCGCTCCAGGGCGGTGTGCACGTCCTCGTCCGCGACCGTCGGCCGGAACTCGCCAGTGCGCACCGCCTCGGCGAGCTCGTCCAGCGCGAGCAGCATCCGGGTCGCCTCGTCGTCGGTCAGGAGGCCAGCCCGGTGCAGCACCCGAGCATGTGCCTTGGACGCGAGCAGGTCATACGGGGCGAGCCGCCAGTCGAAGTGCACCGACACGGAGAGCTGGACAAGCGCCGCGGACGGGCCGCCGGCGAACCGTCCGCCCCAAAGCCGCGTGGATTCATCGGTCATGCTCGGAGGTCGCGCCGCGCGGCGATACGGCTGGGCAGGCCCCACAGCTGCACGAATCCCTTGGCCAACGACTGGTCGAAGGTGTCGCCGGTGTCGTAGGTGGCCAGCTCGAAGTCGTACAGCGAACCGCTGCCCCGCCGACCGGTCGCGACAGCCTGACCGCCCGACAGCCGCAACCGGACGTCGCCGGTGACGTGCTGCTGCGACGAGTCGACGAAGTCGTCGAGGGCGCGCTTGAGCGGGCTGAACCACAACCCGTCGTAGACGAGTTCGGTCCACCGCTGCTCGACCTGGAACTTGAAACGGCGCAGGTCGCGCTCGACCGTGAGATCCTCGAGCTCGCGGTGCGCGGCGATCAACGCGATGGCGCCGGGCGCCTCGTACACCTCGCGGCTCTTGATTCCGACGAGCCGGTCTTCCACCATGTCGAGCCGGCCCACGCCCTGCGCTCCGGCACGCCGATTCAGCTCCAGAATCGCGTCGAGCACTGAGACCGCTGTGCCGTCGATGGCGGTCGGAACACCGTCGGTGAAGGAGACGACGACTTCGTCGGACGTGCTCCCAGGCGCGGAGGTGTACGCGTACAGGTCCTCGATGGGGGCATTCCACGGGTCCTCCAGGAAGCCCGTCTCCACCGCGCGGCCCCACAGGTTCTGGTCGACCGAGTAGGGCGAGCGCTTCGACTGGTCGATCGGCAGCCCCTTCTCCTCGGCGAACGCGATCGCCTTGTCGCGCGTCATGCCCGAGTCGCGAACTGGCGCGATCACGCTGAGTTCGGGGGCCAGCGCGCCGATCCCGACCTCGAAGCGCACCTGATCGTTGCCCTTGCCGGTACACCCGTGCGAGACGGTGTCGGCCCCGAACTGCTTCGCCGCCGCGACGAGGTGCTTGACGATCACCGGGCGTGACAATGCGGAGACCAGCGGGTAGCGCTCGAGGTACATCGCGTTGGCGCGCATCGCCGGCAGGCAGTACTCCTCGGCGAACTCGCGTTTGAGATCGACGACGACCGACTCGACAGCGCCGCAGTCCAGCGCGCGCTGGCGGATGACGTCGAGATCCTCGCCGCCCTGACCGACGTCGGCCGCCACAGCGACGACCTCCGCCCCGGTCTCTTCGGCGATCCAGCCGATCGCCACTGAGGTGTCGAGTCCGCCCGAGTAGGCAAGGACGATGCGCCTGCTCATCAGTTTTCCCTTCGTGGTGCCTCGGCGTAGTGCCTCAATTGGTGTTCGAAAGTCGGATCAGGCCATCGGCCAGGGACTGGCCGCCCAGCGGGTCGCGGCTCACAACCACGATGGTGTCATCCCCCGCGACCGTGCCCAGCACCTCGGGCAGACCGGCGCGGTCGAGCGCGCTGGCCAGGAAGTTCGACGCGCCGGGCGGGGTGCGGAGCACGACCATGTTCCCGCTCGCCTCCGCGGAGATCAGCAGCTCGCCGAGCAACCGGGCGAGTCGCTGTGGCGGCGCGTCGTCCGCCTGCCGCGCCGCGATCGGCGACCCGTCCTCGGGCACGACATACACGGGCTGACCACCGTCGGGGGTACGAAGCTTGACCGCGCCGAGCTCGTCCAGATCGCGACTGAGCGTGGCCTGGGTGACATGGAAGCCCGCGTCCTCGAGGGCCGCGGCCAGTTCTGCCTGCGAGCGCACGTTGCGGCCGTTGAGGATCGAGACGATCCGGGCATGCCTCGCGGCCTTGCCGTAGAGCTCATGCACGGACGCCTCCGTCCCGCGCCTGCTCGCGCCCATCAGCTGTGCTCCAGCAGCCACGTCAGTAGCGCCTTCTGCGCGTGCAGCCGGTTCTCCGCTTCGTCCCAGACCGCGCTCTGCGGACCTTCGAGCACGTCCGCCGCGATCTCCATACCGCGGTAGGCGGGCAGGCAATGCAGCACGATCGCGTCAGCGGCGGCGCGATCGAGTGCGGCCGCGTCGACCGAGTACGGGATGAACGGCGCGACGCGGTCGGCCTTCTCGTCCTCCTGACCCATCGACACCCAGGTGTCCGTCGCGATGACGTCCGCGCCGTCGAACGCCTCGTGGGCGTTCGCGGTGACGAGCACCGATCCGCCCGTGGCGGCCGCGATGCGCTGCGCGTCGAGTACCACCACGGGATCGGGTTGGTAGCCGGTCGGGCCGGCGACCCGGACGTGCATGCCGGCTGTCGCGCCGCCGAGCAGGTAGGAGTGCGCCATGTTGTTCGCGGCGTCGCCGACGTAACTGAGGGTCAGGCCGGCCAGCTTGTCCTTGCGCTCTCGGATCGTCTGCAGGTCGGCGAGAATCTGGCACGGGTGGAATTGGTCGGTGAGCGCGTTGACGACGGGTACGCGGCTGGCCGCGGCCATCGCGGCGACGCGCTCCTGCCCGAAGGTCCGCCAGACGATCGCCGCGACCTGCCGATCCAGCACCCGCGTGGTGTCTTGGATCGGCTCTCCGCGGCCGAGCTGGCTGGTAGCCGCGTCGATAACCAGCGGGTAACCCCCGAGCTCGGCGATGCCGACGCTGAACGAGACGCGGGTGCGGGTGGAAGGCTTGTCGAAGATCACCGCGACGGCCTGCGGTCCGATCAACGGCTGGTGGCGATGCCGGTCGGTCTTCATAACGTCGGCCAGGTCGAGCACGTCGATGAGTTCCTCCGGCGACAGATCGTCGTCGCGAAGGAAATGGCGGGTCACGACGCGACCTGCGCGATCGCGTCGCGCAGCCGGGGTAGGGCGTCGTCGACGTCGGCCTCGGTGAGGATCAGCGGTGGGGCCAGCCGGAGCACTTCCGGCTTGACGGCGTTGACGAGCAGGCCGTTCGCTCGCGCAACTGCCTCGACCTCTCCGGCGCGGGCGTCGTTGAAGACCACAGCGCGCCACAGTCCGCTACCGCGGACACCGGCCACCAGCGGACTGTCTATCGCGGCCAGCTGGTGAGCGAGGTGTTCCCCGACCCGCTTGACGTTGTCGAGCAGGTGCTCGTCGGCGATC
>JAODNL010000314.1 GCA_025465405.1 Pseudonocardiales bacterium
GCTGAGCCAGCGAACTGACCGGATCGGAACCGCGCTCGAGCAGCGCGGTTAGCATGAGTTTGCCGACCGGGTGCCCGGCCAGCACGCCCGTCCCGCCGAGGCGGTGCTGCAGCAGGTCCGCCCAGGCGCGGTGCTCGGGCTCGTCGCCGGCGAGCGCGCTCAGCGCCATGCGCAGGTCGCCGGGCGGCAGCACCTTCAGCTCACGCCGGATCCGACCGGACGATCCGCCGTCGTCGGCGACGGTCACGACCGCCGTGAGATCCGTCGTGATCAGGCGGAGTGCGGACAGCGACGCGTGCAGGCCGTGCCCGCCGCCCAGCGCGACGGCCCGAACCGCTCGACGGGCGGGCGCGCTACTCACGGCCGAGGTCCCGATGGACGACGGTGGCCCGCACACCCATCGCGGACAGCCGGTCCGAGAACTGCTGCGCCATCACCACCGAGCGGTGCTTGCCGCCGGTGCAGCCCACGGCGAGGGTGAGGTAGCGCTTGCTCTCGCGGGTGTAGCCCGCGCCGATGATCTCGAGGATCTCGGTGTAGCGGTCGATGAATTCCTTCGCGTCCTGCTGTCCGAGCACGTAGTCGCGGACCTCGTCGTCGCGGCCGGTCAGCTCGCGCAGTTCCGGGATCCAGAACGGGTTCGGCAGGAACCGGACGTCCACCACGAGATCCGCGTCGACCGGCAACCCGTACTTGTATCCGAACGAGACGACGGTGGCCCGCAGTTCGGGACGGCCGTCGAGCGCGCCGCCCACGGTGAAGGCGGACTCGATGGCGCGCCGGAGCTCGTGGACCGAGCGATCGCTGGTGTCGAGCACGAGGTCCGCTTCGTCGCGCAGCCCTCCGAGCAGGCGCCGCTCGGATGCGATGCCGTCGATGAGCCGCCCGTCGCCCTGCAGTGGGTGCGCCCGGCGCACGTTCTCGAAGCGCCGCACCAGCACGTCGTCGCGCGCTTCGAGGAACAGCACCCGCGGGCTCATTCCCCGCTCGGCCAGCTCACGGATCACACCCCGCAGGTCGGATGAGAATGCCCGGCTGCGCACGTCCATCACGACGGCCAGCCGGGTGACCGCGCCCTGGCTCCGACTGCCCAGTTCGACGAGGGTGGCGATCAACTCGGGCGGGAGGTTGTCGACGACGAAGTACCCGAGATCCTCGAAGCATTTCGCCGCGGTGCTGCGCCCGGCACCGGACAGTCCCGTCACGATGACGGTCTCGAGGCCACCTTGCGCGCCCGGCGCGGGTTGATCTTGCGCGCCTGGCTCGGGTTGATCGTGCGCGACGTGCGCGGGCTGGTCGTTCGCGGCGTCGCTCACGTCGGCTCCTCGCTCGGGGTGTCGCCGTCGAGGATCTCACCGGTCGTGACGTTGACGGCAGGCGCGGCCGGTGCGGCGGCCAGCGCGCCGCGAATCGACTCGGCCGTCCGGCGTCCGATGCCGGGAACAGCGACCAGTTCGTCGACCGTGGCGGCCCGCAGCCGCTTGACCGAACCGAAGTGGGTGAGCAACGTCTTGCGGCGGGTCTCTCCCAGGCCCGGAATGCCGTCCAGGCTGGACGTGGTCATCGCCTTCGACCGTTTCTCGCGGTGATAGGTGACCGCGAACCGGTGGGCCTCGTCGCGGACTCGTTGCAGCAGGTACAGCCCCTCCGAGGCGCGCGGCAAGATCGCCGGGTACGGCTCGCCGGGCAGCCACACCTCTTCCAGCCGCTTGGCCAGGCCCACCAGCGCGACGTCGTCGATGCCGAGCTCGTCGAGAACCGCCTGCGCCGCGGCCACCTGGGGGGCGCCGCCGTCGACGACCAGCAGGTTGGGCGGGTACGCGAACTTCCGGGGCCGGCCGGTCGTGGGGTCGATGCCGGGACGGGCTTCGGACGCCTCGGCAGCGGGATCGGAGTCCGCGTCGGCACCCACCTCGACCTGCTCGTCGAGGTAGCGGGCGAACCGGCGGCGCACCGCCTCGGCGATCCAATCCGTGTCGCCCGTGCCCGATCGCATGGCGAAGCGGCGGTACTCGCTCTTGCGGGCCAGGCCGTCCTCGAACACCACCATGCTGGCGACGACGTTGGTGCCCTGCACGTGGCTGATGTCGAAGCATTCGATCCGCAGCGGCGCGGAGGGCAGGTTCAGCGACTCCTGCAGCTCGCCCAGCGCCCGCGACCGCGCGGTGAGATCCGATGCCCGCTTGAGCTTGTGCCGGGCCAGCGCCTGATCCGCGTTGCGGGCCACCGTCTGCTGCAGCATCCGCTTGTCCCCGCGGCGCGGTACCCGAAGCTGGACCCGGGTGCCACGGCGGTCACTGAGCCACTCGGTGAGCGCGGCGGCGTCGTCGGGCAGCACCGGGACGAGTACCTCTCGGGGGATGCCGGAGGCATCGTCGGCGTCGTCGCCGTACACCTGCGTGACGAACTGCTCGACGAGGTCGCCGGTCGTCATCTCGTCGAGCTTGTCGACCACCCAGCCGCGCTGGCCGCGGACTCGACCACCGCGCACGTGGAACACCTGCACGGCCGCCTCGAGCTCGTCTTCGGCGAAAGCCACGACATCGGCGTCGGTGCCGTCGCCGAATACGACGGCTTGCTTCTCCATCGCCCGGCGCATGGCCTCGAGGTCATCGCGCAGCCGGGCGGCCAGCTCGAATTCCAGGTGGCCGCTCGCCTCGGTCATCCGGCGCTCGATGCGCTTCATCATCACGTCGGTCTTGCCGGCCATGAAGTCGCAGAAGTCCTCGACGATCTGCCGATGCTCGTCCGCGGACACCCGGCCGACGCACGGAGCGCTGCACTTGCCGATGTAGCCCAGCAGGCACGGCCGCCCGATCTGCCCGGCCCGCTTGAACACGCCCGCCGAGCAGGTCCGGGCCGGGAAGACTCGCAGCAGGAGGTCCAGCGTCTCGCGAATCGCCCAGGCGTGTGCGTACGGCCCGAAGTACCGCACACCCTTGCGCTTCGGGCCACGCATGACCTGCAGCCGCGGATACTCCTCGTAGAGCGTGACGGCCAGCGACGGGTAGGACTTGTCGTCGCGGTAACGCACATTGAATCGCGGGTCGAACTCCTTGATCCAGGTGTACTCGAGCTGCAGGGCCTCGACCTCGGTGCGGACCACGGTCCACTCGACGCCGGCTGCGCTGGTGACCATCTGACGGGTGCGCGGATGGAGCGCCGAGACGTCGGCGAAGTAGGAGTTCAGTCGCTGGCGCAGGCTCTTCGCCTTGCCGACATAGATCACTCGGCCGCGTTCGTCGCGGAACTTGTAGACGCCCGGCTCGAGCGGAATGGTGCCCGTGGCCGGACGGTAGGTGGACGGATCGGGCACGAGATCGAGGTTAGTCAATCCGTCCGACTCGCCTCGCCGAAACGGAGGGTGAACGCGGCGGTCAGGAGCGGCCGGTGGCCCGCGATCCGGTGAGGTAGCCGTCGATCTCGGCGAGCAGGTCCGCCTTGCCGGACTCGTCGTAGTAGG
Organism: Pseudonocardiales bacterium; assembly: GCA_025465405.1. Taxonomy (GTDB): domain Bacteria; phylum Actinomycetota; class Actinomycetes; order Mycobacteriales; family Jatrophihabitantaceae; genus RYN-117. Next base: position 3,464 of record JAODNL010000314.1, read on the forward strand.
AGGCGGTCACCGCGGCGCGAGCCAGGTCGGCGACGCCCGTCTCGTCGAGACCGAGCAGATCCGCGGCGATGGCGTACTCGTCGTTCAGCGTCGTCGAGAACATCGGCGGATCGTCGGAGTTGATCGTCACCACGAGGCCGGCCGCGACCAGCGCCGGCAGCGGATGCTGCTGCAGCGACGGCACCGACCGGGTGCGGACGTTGGACGTCGGGCAGACCTCCAGCGGAATCCGCCGGTCCCGCAGATGCTCCAGCAACCGCGGGTCGCGAGCGGCGGCGATGCCGTGGCCGATCCGCTCGGCGCCGAGGTGGGTGAGCGCGTCCCAGATCGTCTCCGGGCCCGTCGATTCGCCCGCGTGCGGGACGCTGTGCAGGCCGGCGGCCCGTGCCTGTGCGAAATGCGGCGCGAACTGCGCCCGTGGCACGCCGAGCTCCGGGCCACCCAGGCCGAAACTGACCAGCCCGTCCGGTCGATGTCTCAATGCCACGTCGAGGGTGAGATCGGCGGCCGGCAGGCCGGCCTCGCCCGGGATGTCGAAGCACCAGCGCAGCTGGATGCCATGATCGGCCGCGGCGCGGCGCCGGGCGTCCTCTACCGCGTCGCAGAACGCCTCGGCGGCGATGCCGCGCACGATCGACGAGTACGGCGTCAGGGTGAGCTCGGCGTAGCGCACCGTCTGCGCCGCCAGCTCGCGCGCGACCTCGTAGGTCAGCGTCCAGATGTCCTCGGGGTCGCGGATAAGGTCGACAACGGACAGGTAGACCTCGATGAAGTGCGCGAAATCCGTGAACGTGAAGTACTCAGCCAGCTTGTCGGGATCGGCCGGCACCGGGGTCTCGCCGGCGTGCCGGGCCGCCAGCTCCGCGACGATGCGCGGCGACGCGGACCCGACGTGGTGCACGTGCAGCTCCGCCTTCGGCAGCCGCGCGATGAACGAGTCCGGGGGCTCAGCCATGATCAACAGACCGCTCCGGTCGGCTATCGACCGTTCCGGTTTGTTGATCACCCGGCGACCTCGCCCCCGCTCCCGTCGGCGCCACCGGCCCCACCGGCGCCACCGGCCAGCACAGGCAGAACTCGTTGCCCTCGGGATCGTGCATGAGCCAGAAGTCGTGCTCGCGCCGCACGGCGGTGCCGCCGAGGTCGATCAGATCGTCGCGCTTGGCTGCGGCGGCCGGATCGTCGCCGAACCAGACGTCGAGGTGTAGCCGGTTCTTGGCGACCTTCGGCTCGGGCACCGGCTGGAACCACACGACCGGACCCGCACCGGCCGCATCGATGACGTGCCGCCAGCCGCCGACGAAGTGCGGCTGGTAGTCCAGCGCCGCCGCCCAGAACGCCTGGAGGCGCTGGTCGTCGGCACAGTCGATGCAGACCTGGATCCGGCTGCGGACGTTCGGGTCGGTCACGAGGCCTTGGCCCGGGCGCGGGATCGCCCGGCCGCCTTGGCGGCAGCGGTTGCCTTGGCCGGCGTCACGGCCTTGGCCGCTGCGGTTGCCTTGGCCGGCGTCACGGCGTTGGCCGCCGTCACGGCCTTGGCGGGCCGGGCGGATCTTGTCGGCGCGGCTCGCCGGGCGGAGTTGGCCGGCTTTCCTGGTTTGGAGGGTTTGGAGGCTTTGGCTGGCTTGGCGGTCCGCGCCTCGAGGGTGTGCCGGAGGAACTGGCCGGTGTGCGAGTCGGCGACGTTCACGACGTCTTCCGGCGTGCCCTCGGCGACGACGGTTCCACCGCCGGATCCGCCCTCAGGACCCATGTCGATGATCCAGTCGGCGGTCTTGATGACGTCGAGGTTGTGCTCGATCACGATCACGGTGTTGCCCTTGTCGACGAGCGAGTGCAGTACGCCCAGCAGCTTGCTGACGTCCTCGAAGTGCAGCCCGGTGGTCGGTTCGTCCAGCACGTAGATGGTGCGGCCGGTGGATCGCTTCTGCAGCTCGGACGCGAGCTTGACGCGCTGCGCCTCCCCGCCCGAGAGCGTCGGTGCCGGCTGGCCGAGCCGGACGTAGCCGAGTCCGACGTCGACGAGCGTGTCCAGGTGGCGCGCGATGCGGGTGATCGGCGCGAAGAATTCAGCGGCCTCCTCGATCGGCATCTCGAGCACTTCGCTGATCGTCTTGCCCTTGTAGTGGACCTCGAGCGTCTCCCGGTTGTAGCGGGCGCCCTTGCAGACCTCGCACGGCACGTAAACGTCCGGCAGGAAGTTCATCTCGATCTTGATCGTGCCGTCGCCGGAGCAGTTCTCGCAGCGGCCGCCCTTCACGTTGAACGAGAAGCGGCCCTGCTGGTAGCCGCGGATCTTCGCCTCGGTGGTTTCCGCGAACAGCTTGCGGATGTGGTCGAAGACCCCGGTGTAGGTGGCCGGGTTGGAGCGCGGGGTACGCCCGATCGGCGACTGGTCGACGCCGACGACCTTGTCCAGCTGCTCGATGCCGCGAACCCGCTTGTGCCGGCCCGGGGGCAGCCTGGCGCCGTTGATCTTGTTCGCCAACGACGCGTACAGGATGTCGTTGACGAGTGTCGACTTGCCCGAGCCGCTCACGCCCGTGACCGCCACGAAGCAGCCCAGCGGGAACGCGACGTCGACATTGCGCAGGTTGTGTTCGCGGGCGCCTTCGACCACCAGCTCGCGGCCCCGCTGGCGGGGGCGGCGCAGCAGTGGGACCGGGATCTCCCGGCGCCCGGACAGGTAGGCGCCGGTGATCGATTCCTCGGAGGCGAGCAGCGACTCGACCGGCCCGCTGACGACGATGTTGCCGCCGTGCTCGCCCGCGTGCGGGCCGATGTCGACCACCCAGTCCGCGGTGCGGATGGTGTCCTCGTCGTGTTCGACCACGATGAGCGTGTTACCGAGGCTCTTCAGCCGGACGAGGGTCTCGATCAGGCGGTGGTTGTCGCGCTGGTGCAGGCCGATCGACGGCTCGTCCAGCACGTAGAGGACGCCGACGAGGCCGGAGCCGATCTGGGTGGCGAGGCGGATGCGCTGGGCCTCGCCGCCGGCGAGCGTGGCGGCCGCGCGGTCGAGTGACAGGTAGTGCAGGCCGACGTCGACCAGGAACCCCAGGCGGGCGTGGATCTCCTTCAACACCCGCTCGCCGATCAGCTTCTCGCGGTCGGAGAGCTGCAGCCCCTTCAGCGCCTCGGCGGCGTCGCCGATGGAGAGCGCCGACAGCTCGGCGATGGACATGCCACCGACCGTGACGGCGAGGATCTCAGGCTTGAGCCGGGTGCCCTGGCAGGTAGGGCAGGGCACCTCTCGCATGAAACCCTCGTACTTCTCGCGCGAGTAGTCACTGTCGGTCTCGGCGTAGCGGCGTTCGATCCACGGCACGACGCCCTCGTAGTTGGCGTAGTACGAGCGATCGCGGCCGTACCGGTTGCGGTAGCTGACGTGGACCTGCTCACCGGTGCCCAGCAGCACGGCCTTCTGGGCCCGCGCCGGTAGCCGTTCCCAGGGAGTGTCGAGGTCGAAGCCCTCGGCGTCGGCGACACCTTGCAGCAGCCGCAGGAAGTACTCGCTGGTCTGACCGCTGGCCCACGGCGAGATCGCACCCTCGGCCAGGCTGCGCTCCGGATCGGGGACGACCAGCTCCGGGTCGACCTCCTTGCGGGTACCCAGGCCGGTGCACACCGGGCAGGCGCCGAACGGCGCGTTGAACGAGAACGACCGCGGCTCCAGCTCGTCGATGGCCAGCGGATGATCGTTGGGGCAGGCCAGTCGCTCGGAGTACCGGCGCTCGCGGTGCGGGTCGTCCTCGGGCAGGTCGACGAAGTCGAGGATGACCATGCCGCCGGCGAGGCCGAGCGCGGTCTCGATCGAGTCGGTGATGCGCTGCTTGCTCGAGGGCTTGACGCTGAGCCGGTCGACGACCGCCTCGATCGTGTGCTTCTCCTGCTTCTTCAGCTTCGGCGGGTCGGTGAGCGAGTGCACGACGCCGTCGACCCGGACCCGCGCAAAGCCCTTCGCCTGTAGGTCGGCGAAGAGGTCGACGTACTCGCCCTTGCGCTCGCGGATGACCGGGGCCAGCACCTGGAAACGAGTGCCCTCGGGCATCTCCAGGATGCGGTCGACGATCTGCTGCGGGGTCTGCTTGGTGATCGGTTCGCCGCAGATCGGGCAGTGCGCCTTGCCGATCCGGGCGTAGAGCAGGCGCAGGTAGTCGTAGACCTCGGTGATCGTGCCCACCGTCGAGCGCGGGTTGCGGCTGGTGGACTTCTGGTCGATCGAGACGGCCGGCGACAGGCCCTCGATGAAGTCGACGTCCGGCTTGTCCATCTGGCCGAGGAACTGGCGCGCATAGGCCGACAGCGACTCGACGTAGCGGCGTTGCCCCTCGGCGAAGATCGTGTCGAAGGCGAGGCTGGACTTGCCGGAGCCGGACAGCCCGGTGAACACGATCATCGCGTCGCGGGGCAGGTCGAGGTTGACGTCCTTGAGGTTGTGCTCGCGGGCGCCACGGACGATCAGACGGTCGTTCACAGACTTGGTCAGCGCTCTTTCGGGGTCACGGCAGATGACGACAGTGCTCACAGGACCTAACGCCGGCGGACGCCGGAGCAGTCCTAGCCGAGCGTAGTGACCCGCACCGACAACACGCCCGTCGGCGCCCGGCCTGGGCCGAACGTCGCTCAGGTAAGGGTCCAGTCGACCGGCTCGGCGCCCTGCTCGAGGAGGCAGTCGTTGGCCCGCGTGAACGGGCGGGAGCCGAAGAAGCCCCGATCGGCCGACATCGGGCTGGGGTGGACGGATTCGACGCACGGCACGTCGGCGAGCATCGGGCGCAGGCTCTGCGCGTCTCGTCCCCAGAGGATCGCCACGAGCGGGGTCTGCCGCCCGACCAGGGCCCGGATCGCCTGGTCGGTGACCGCTTCCCACCCCTTGCCGCGGTGCGATCCCGGGGCGCGCGGGGTGACGGTGAGCACCCGGTTGAGCAGCAGCACGCCGTGGGTGGCCCATGGCGTCAAATCGCCGTGCTCGGGCGTGGCCACGCCGACGTCGGAGCGCAGCTCGCGGTAGATGTTCTGCAGGCTGCGTGGGATCGGGCGCACGTGCGGCTCGACCGCGAAGGACAGGCCGACGGGATGGCCGGGCGTCGGGTACGGGTCCTGCCCGACGATCAGCACGCGCACGTCCGCGAACGGCTGCGCGAACGCCCGCAGGACGTTCGGCCCGGCCGGCAGGTACGAGCGCCCGGCCGCGATCTCTGCGCGCAGGAACTGGCCCATGGCGGCGATCCGGTCCGCGACCGGAGCGAGAGCCTCGGCCCAGCCTGCCTCGACCAGCTCGCTGAGCGGGCGGGGCGTCACCGAGCGTCAGTGGCGACCGCGGCCGCAATGGCGTCCGCGGCCGCGTCGACGGGCACGTCGCGCCGTTCGTCGGTGCGACGGTCACGCAGCTCGACGGTGCCGTCGGCCAGGCCCTTGCCGACGATGACGATGGTGGGCATCCCCAGCAATTCCGCGTCCTTGAACTTCACCCCCGGCGACACGCCCCGCCGGTCGTCGTACATGACCCGGATCCCCCGCGCCTCGAGCTCGTCGGCGAGCCGTCCCGCCGCGTCGAACGGCGCGTCGTCCTTGCCGGTCGCGACGATGTGCACGTCCACCGGAGCGACGGCGCGCGGCCAGCACAGGCCCTTGTCGTCATGGGTCTGCTCGGCCAGGGCCGCGACGGCCCGAGTGATCCCCACGCCGTAGGACCCCATCGTCACCACGGTCGGCTTGCCGTCCGGGCCGAGCGCGGTCAGCCCGAACGCCTCCGCGTACTTGCGGCCGAGCTGGAACACGTGGCCCAGCTCGATGCCTCGCGAGACCCGAAGCGGGCTGCCGCAGCGCGCGCAGCGGTCACCGTCGCGGATCTCGACGGCGCCGATCTCACCGTCGGGCACGAAGTCGCGTCCGCGCACGACAAAGGCGGCGTGCTTGTCCTGCACATTCGCGCCGGTGACCCAGGCGCTGCCTTCGACGACAAGTGGGTCCACCAGGTAGCGGACCTTCCAGTCCGCCAGCTGCTGGGGCCCGATATAGCCCTTCACCAGGCGTGGCTCGCGGGCCAGGTCGTCCGGCTCGGCCTGCGCCACCTCGACGGGCTCCAGCTGCCCGGCGAGCCGCTTCAGGTCGATCTCTCGGTCTCCGGGCACGCCCACGACCAGCAGCTCCCACTCGGCCGATCCGGGCGTCCGCGCCCGCAGCACGACGTTCTTCAGGGTGTCCGCGGCGGTGAACGTCCGCCCGAGGTCCATCGAGTTCAGCCGGTCGACGAGCGTGTCGATCGTCGGCGTGCCGGGCGTGTCCAGGACCTGCTCCGGCGGATGCTCCGCCGGATCGTGCGGTTCCGGCGCGGCGATGACGACGGCCTCGGTGTTGGCCGCATAGTCGCAGTTGGTGCACTGGACGAACGTGTCCTCACCGACCGGGGTGGGTGCGAGGAACTCCTCGGACGCCGAGCCGCCCATCGCGCCGGACACGGCGAACACGATCCGGTAGTCGAAGCCGAGGCGGGTGAAGATGCGCTCGTAGGCGTCGCGATGCGCCCGGTACGACGCGGCCAGCCCCTCGTCGGACAGGTCGAAGGAGTACGAGTCCTTCATGATGAACTCGCGCCCGCGCAGGATCCCGGCGCGGGGACGGGCCTCGTCGCGGTACTTCGTCTGGATCTGGAACAGCGCGAGTGGATAGTCCTTGTAGGAGGAGTACTCACCCTTGACCAGCAGGGTGAACAGCTCCTCGTGCGTGGGCCCCAGCAGGTAGTCGGCGCCCTTGCGGTCGCGCAGGCGGAACAGCGCGTCGCCGTAGACGGCCCAGCGGCCGCTGACCTCGAAGATGTCCCGCGGGATCAGCGCCGGAAAGTGCACCTCCTGGGCACCGATCGAGGCCATCTCCTCGCGGACGATGCGCTCGACGTTGCCGAGCACGGCCAGTCCCAGCGGCAGCCACGAGTAGATGCCGGGCGCGACCCGGCGGATGTACCCGCCGCGGACGAGCAGCTTGTGGCTGGGCACCTCCGCGTCGGCCGGGTCGTCGCGCAGGGTCCGCAGGAACAGCTTCGAGAGTCGCAGCACGGCGCCAAGGCTATCGACGCCGGGTAATTCGTTTG
>JAODNL010000324.1 GCA_025465405.1 Pseudonocardiales bacterium
ACATCGAGGAATTCGTGCAGACGAAGGCGCGCGAAGAGGACAAGATCCGCGTGCTGCGCGACGCCGGCTTCGACATGGACCTCGGCGGTCACGACATCACCAGCGTGCAGTACCAGAACGCCAACAACTCGGTGCGCGTCTCGGACGAGTTCATGCGGGCGGTCGAGGAGGGTTCGCCGTTCGGGCTGCGGGCCCGGAGCACGCACGAGGTGATCGAGACGGTCGACGCCAAGCAGCTGTTCGGCAAGGTCGCACAGGCGGCGTGGGAGTGCGCCGACCCCGGCGTCCAGTACGACGACACGATCAACGACTGGCACACCAACCCGGAGACGGGGCGAATCACCGCGTCCAACCCGTGCTCGGAATACATGAGCCTGGACAACACGTCGTGCAACCTGGCGTCGTTGAACCTGATGAAGTTCCTCGGCGACGACAACACCTTCGACACCGAGAAGTTCGTGAAGTCCGTTGAGGTGATCATCACGGCGATGGACATCTCGATCTGCTTCGCCGACTTCCCGACCGAGGCGATCGGCGTGAACACCCGCGCCTACCGCCAGCTCGGCATCGGCTACGCGAACCTGGGCGCCCTGCTCATGGCGTCCGGACACGCCTACGACTCCGAGGGCGGTCGGGCGCTGGCCGGCGCGATCACGTCGCTGATGACGGCGACGTCCTACCGCCGCTCGGCGGAGCTCGCCGGGATCGTGGGTCCTTACGAGGGCTTCGCCCGCAATGCGTCGGCGCACGCCCGGGTCATGCGCAAGCATGCCGCCGCCAACGACGCGGCGCGGCGCATCGACGACATCGACCGGGGCATTTTCGCCGCTGCCACGCAGGAGTGGGCGAAGGGCAATGAGCTCGGCGAGCGCAACGGCTGGCGCAACGCGCAGGCCTCGGTGCTCGCGCCGACCGGCACCATCGGGTTGATGATGGACTGCGACACGACCGGCATCGAGCCCGACCTCGCGCTGGTGAAGTTCAAGAAGCTGGTCGGCGGCGGGTCGATGCAGATCGTCAACCAGACCGTTCCGCGCGCGTTGCGCATCCTCGGCTACCAGGAGGAGCAGGTCGAGGCGATCGTCGAGTACATCGCCGAACACGGCCACGTGATCGACGCACCGAGCCTGCGCACCGAGCACTACGAGGTGTTCGACTGCGCGATGGGCGCCCGCGCGATCAAGGCGATGGGCCACGTGCGGATGATGGCTGCCGCGCAGCCCTTCCTGTCCGGCGCGATCTCCAAGACCGTCAACCTGCCGGAAACGGCGACGGTCGAGGACATCGAGGACGTCTATTACCAGGGCTGGAAGCTGGGCCTGAAGGCGCTAGCGGTCTACCGCGACAACTGCAAGGTCGGCCAGCCGCTGTCGGCGGGCAAGGGCGAGAACAAGGGCGCGAGCGTCGAGGTGGAGAAGGTCGTCGAGTACCGGCCGACGCGCAAGCGCCTGCCGAAGTCGCGGCCGTCGCTGACCACGTCGTTCGCGGTCGGCGGGGCCGAGGGCTACATGACCGCGGGCTCCTACCCCGACGACGGTCTCGGCGAGGTGTTCCTCAAGCTGGGCAAGCAGGGCTCCACGCTGGCCGGTGTGATGGACGCCTTCTCCATCGCGATCTCGATAGCGCTGCAGCACGGCGTGCCGCTGGAGACCTACGTCCAAAAGTTCACGAACATGCGCTTCGAGCCGGCCGGTCTCACCGACGACCCGGATGTCCGGATGGCGCAGTCGATCGTCGACTACATCTTCCGGCGGCTGGCGCTGGACTACCTGGACTTCGACACCCGTTCGGCGCTGGGTATCTACACGGCCACGGAGCGCACCCGCCAGCTGGAGACGGGCTCCTACGCGCCGAATGACTCCGACTCGGACGGCGAGGATCTGGACACCGTGGCCCTCGCGCAGTCCGCGCCGGTCGAGCGTCCGGTCGCGGCCGAAGTCGACGACGCGGTAGTCGCCGAGACCGCGGCCCCCGCTCCCGCAGCAGTGCACAGCTCCACCGAACTGTTCGAGTCGATCACCGGCTCGTCGGCCGACGCGCCGCTGTGCATGAACTGCGGCACCAAGATGCGTCCGGCCGGCAGCTGCTTCGTCTGCGAAGGCTGCGGCAGCACCAGCGGCTGCAGCTGACACACCGGCACATACCGTCGAGGTGAGGGCCGAAGCGGTGCCGGGCAGAACGTAGGGCAGGCGGTGACGGGCGCGTCCGCAGGGGGACGCGCCCGTCACTCCGTGCGGACGGCTCGTCGCCGGCAGCCAACGTCAGGCGCTGCGTGATGTCAGCCGCTGAGTGCGGCGGCTTCCTCCGCGGACAGGCGCAGCGTCGCCCCAGCCGGTGCCGGGACGGCAGCGGCGCGCCGGGACGGGGACGGGAGCACCGGGTCTGCCGGCCGCTGGGTGTGCCAGTCGGTCACGGCCTGGTAGGCCGCGGCCACCTCGAGCAGCCGGTCCTCCTCGTACGGCCGGCCGCCGATGATGGTGCCGCTGGGCACCTTGGGGTCGGCGCTGATGGCAGTGAACCCGATCGGAAGCGCGAGTT
>JAODNL010000331.1 GCA_025465405.1 Pseudonocardiales bacterium
CGGCACCCTGGTGCTGCCGTTGATCATTTCAGGCATCGGCATCTCGTTCGTGTTCCCAACCGTTGCCAATGCCGTCGTCGCGTCGGTCAAGCTGTCCGACGCTGGCGTAGCCGCGGGCACCAACGCGGCCATCGGGGAACTCGCCACGGTCTTCGGAATCGCGTTCGTCGGTGCGGTATTCGCACGCTACGGCAGCTACGCGTCTGCGACGAGCTTCGTGCATGGCTTCCGCGCCGCGATCACGGCAGCCGCCCTGGTGCCAATACTGGGTATCGTCGCCGCGCTCCTTGCGCCTTCGCGATCAGCCACACTCGCCACCGCTGCGGCGCTGGCGGAGGCCGACTGAGTCGGGGATCGTCGACTGTCTCGTCCACATCACGCACCGCGCGATCTGCTCCTCGCGGGCCAGGACTTCGGCAACCTTGTCATAGAGAGCGCCGTGGGGCGGCAGACCTGACCGCGTCATGGTCTCGGCGAGCGTAGCGCCGGCGACGCCGGCGCGCATGCGACGTTACGAGGTCCTTGACCTCGCGCTCCAGTAGCAGGAGCTCGACTCGCCGACCCGTCAGACAGCCCGAACGTCTCTTCCAGGGTCATTGCTTGTTAGCGGCCATCGGAATCTGCCCGCCAGCGGCCGCGAGCCGCTGCCCGGAGACGGCCAGCTTCGTCACCGAATGTGACCAGCGGCCCGGCGCGAGTGGCGCCGGAGCCGTCGATCTGTGCGACCCGGGAGACGTGTGTTTGACCGGCAGTGCGCACAGATGAATCGTCGCTATGCGTGGGCGCTTGAGGCGGTGAGGGTCATTGGGGCCACGTCCATTCGTTAGCGTATGTGGTGTGTCGAGAACCGGGGTGGCCCCCGAGGCGGAACGCGCTGCTCTGTGTGAGTTTCTGGACATGCAGCGCGAGGCGCTGATCGACAAACCTCGAGGTCTCTCCGACGAGGACGCGCGGAGGGCCGCTACCGTGAACTCGCTGTCGATACTGGCCTTCATCAAGCACTGCGCGATCTGGGAGCGCCGATGGTTCCAGGTCATCGTGGCCGGGCGGAGCCTCCCTGATGAGTGGCCGGAGGTGAGGTCGGATGAGGTAGACGCGACCTTTCGGCTCACCGATGAGGACACGGCCGAGACCGTTGTCGCCTACTACCGAGCACATCACCGCTTCGCAGAAGATCGTCGGCAGCCTTGATCTCGGAACGCCGTGCGCTTGGCCGGAGATGGTGCACCTGAATCTGCGGTGGGTTGTGCTGCACATGATCGAGGAGACTGCTCGGCACGCCGGCCACGCTGACATCATCCGCGAGACCATCGATGGCAGCCGCGGAGTCTGAGCCCGCTCGAGCGGGCGTCGGCCACCGTGACAAGCTCGCGAGGTGATCGTTCATCTCGTCGACGGGACTTATGAGATCTTTCGGCAGTACTACGCCCCACGGCCGGGACATCTCGACAGCGACGGCATCGAGATCGGCGCGACGCGCGGCGTGGTGCAGTCGGTCTTCACGATGCTTCAAGACGGCGCGACACACCTCGGGGTTGCGACCGATCACGTCATCGAGTCGTTCCGCAACGACATGTGGCCGACGTACAAGTCAAGCGTCGGCATGGACCCGCTGCTGCTCTCGCAGTTCGACTGGCTAGAGGACGCGCTGCGCGCGCTGGGTGTCGCGGTATGGCCGATGGTGGACGTCGAGGCAGACGACGGCCTGGCCAGCGCGGCCATGGTTGCCGCTGCCGACCCGCAGGTCGAACGCGTGATCATCTGCACCCCGGACAAGGACCTCGGGCAATGTGTCGGCGGCAAGGTCGTCCAGCTCGACCGCCGTCAGGACAAGCTGATCGACGCCGACGCAGTGATCGCGAAGTTCGGCGTCCCCGCCGACTCGATCCCCGACTGGCTAGCCCTCGTCGGCGACAGCGCGGACGGCTTCCCCGGCCTGCCCGGGTTCGGCGCGAAGTCCGCCGCAACGCTGCTTGCCCGATACCGGCACCTGGAGGACATCCCGAGCGACGCCGAGGACTGGGACGTCACCGTGCGCGGCGCGGCCAAGTTGGCGACGACGCTTGCCTTGCAGCGCTCGGACGCCGATCTGTTCAAGATATTGGCCACCGTGCGCACTGACGCCGACGTCGGCAATGTCGACGACTGGCAGTGGACCGGCCCAACAGCGGAGTTCCCCGGCTGGTGCGAGCGATTCGGTTGGCCGCGTCTCGCGAACGATGCACTCGCGTTGGCCGCCGCACGCGGATCGTGAACGCTGTCGGAACCAAGCCGCAATGTCGCACCGGCGAACGGCGACCCTCAACTAGCCGTCGAAGATCGCACGCGGAGCCGCTTGATGTGATGAAGGAGCGGCGCCTCTGCTCCTGGTGGTCACCACGGCGGACTCTCGAGGTGTTCACCTGAGCACGCCGAGGGAGGCCGACATGGAGGAACAAACATCTGTTGATCGCCAGTTCGTGGGTATGGATCTTCATCGCCGCAGGTCGGTGCTGGTCCGGATGAACCAGGCCGGGGAGCGGTTGGAGACGGTCCGCATCGTCAACGACGTCGACCGGCTCGCGGCGGTGATCGCGCGGGCTGGCCAGTCACCGGAGGTCGTGCTCGAGGCGACCTATGGCTGGTACTGGGCCGCGGACGCCCTGGCCGAGCTGGGCGCGTGCGTGCACCTGGCCCACCCGTTAGGGGTGAAGGCGTTCTCCTACCGGCGGGTCAAGAACGACGAACGTGACGCCGCTGATCTGGCCGATCTGCTGCGCATGCACCGCCTGCCCGAGGGCTGGATCGCGCCATCAGCGACGAGGGATCTGCGCGAGCTGGTGCGCCACCGAGCCAAACTGGTCCATCTACGCACCAGTCTGCGGCAGCAGGTCCATGCGCTACTGGCCGCGCACGGCATCGCGATCGGTGTCAGTGACCTGTTCGGCGTCGCGGGCAACCAACTGCTGGACCGGGTGCCGCTGTCGCCGGCGGCGCGAACCCGGGTGATCTCACTACGGTCGCTGCTGGACGCGCTCGATGTCGAGATCGACGCCTTCACCAAACTGACCACGAAACGCCTCCGCGGCGACTCACGCTTCCAAGCTGTACAGACCATTCCCGGGATCGGCCCGGTCCTGGGCGCGGTGTTCCTCGCCGAAATCGGTGATATCACCCGCTTTGGCGGACCGGCTCAGTTGGCCAGCTGGGCCGGACTGACCCCGAAACACCACGAGTCCGACACCACCGTGCACCGCGGCCGGATCACCAAGCAGGGCAGCGTCCTGGTCCGCTGGGCCGCCATCGAAGCCGCGCAATGCGCCGGCAAGAACAGCCGAACCGGCCGGCGCCGGGACCAGATCGGGCAACGCCGCGGCCGCAACATCGGCGTCACCGCCGCAGCCCGCGATCTGATCGGGCTGGTCTACTACGCACTTCGCGACGGGCACGTCCGCTGCCTGAACCAGACGCCACAATCAGCGTGATTACCACCATGCTCCGACTGGGCGCGGATCGTTTTGTGTCTGACCCCCATCCCCGGCTGGGCGGCGGATCGTTTGTTGTCTGACCCCCAACCATGGCGAGGTCGTCTTCTTGATTGACCCCGCCCAGCCAGAACACCCTGTCGCACCACTCCATGCCGCCACCGACGCGGCGAAGGAATGACCGACAGCCCCCACCCGGGCCTGTCCACCAGCCGAAGCAGCGGCGCTGGAGCAGACGATCACCTACACCGATCAGACCTACAGAAAGACCAACAACCACAACCTTTCCTTCGAACTGAACAGCATCCGCCCGCTCGACGTGGGCCTCCAGGACCTACGGCCGCTTCGCGGTCGGCCTCCGGCCGATCCTTGACCCCCGCGCCTCGCTGGCGTTCACCCTTACAACGTCGAAGAAAACCAGAAAATGTCGACCAACAAGAGCCAGCACCATTGACCGGCACCGCTCCTTCAGGAATGACAACAAAGAGGGCTCGATATGCGCGTCGGATGCATCGTCCGGCAGACGCGCGTTTCGCGTCCAGATGGATCG
>JAODNL010000344.1 GCA_025465405.1 Pseudonocardiales bacterium
CGGCACCCGGCGGCATGCCGGCCAGCGATCGGCCAGCGACGGCGGTTGTCGATGCGATCTTCCAGAACTGCTCGCGGACCGGACAGCTGGTGCCCGGCGCCTACAACGGCGGCGGCCAGTCACCCGATCTCGCGGTGAGTGGGCTGCTGTGGTGGAGCGCGTCGAACTGGCGCGGACGCGTCTCGGTGCCGCTCACCTTCGCGCCGTCGGGGAACGTATGTGACATCGTGAACAACCAGGCCACGGTGCAGATGTATGGAGCCGAAGGTATGGCCCAGGCGACGCAGCAGTGGGCGCCCTCGTTCTGCCTCAACTCGAAACTGTTCAATCTGAAGCACATCCAGACCAGCGAGACCCAGGCGAAGAATCTGCTGCTAACGGGAACCATCGAGTCGGCGATCCAAGGTGCGCCGCCGACGACACCGTTCTTCAAACCGACGGTGCAGGCGCCAGCCGCCCTGACGGGTTGGACGATTGCCTACTCCGTCGACGGCGGGGACGGGAACCCGTATCCGAACCTGAAACTCGACGCGCGACTGCTTGCCAAGCTGCTCACGGAGTCGTATCAGAGCTGTGCGCTGGACTGCCTCGGCTTGAAGGCGGCGTCGAAAGAGTCCGGCTATCAAGCGATGGTCAACAACCCGATCGACATCACTCGTGATCCCGAGTTCCAGGCGCTCAACCCAGCCATTCCGCCGACGAACTACCTGGAGACCGCGGCCACGCTGGCCGTCATGTCCAGTGACTCCGACGTGATGACTGCCCTCAGCTCCTACGTCAACGCCGATCCGGAGGCGCGTGCCTGGTTGAATGGCACGCCCGATCCGTGGGGCATGATCGTCAATCCGGCCTACAAGTACATGTCCTTGCCGGTGGCGAACTGGCCGCTGCTCGACACGCACCGTCGACACCTGGCGACCGGCGCGAACAAGTGCCTCGATGCGCAGCCGGTGCCGTGGCTGCCGCTCGTCGCCTCGCCACTGTCCAACCCGGCGACGATCGCATTGGACATGCAGTTCGACATCGCGAATTCGCAGGTTATGTGCCAGAACCCGGGCGACCCGACCCAGAAACTCACGGCGCTCGGCCGGCAGGCGCCGGGACAGCGTTTCCTTCTCGGGCTCGTGTCTCTCGCCGACGCGGCGAGGTACCAGCTGAATACCGTACGGCTACAGACCCAGCGTTCCTCCACAGACAACAGCAAGTTCACCGATGTCGAGGGGCGTAGCTTCGCCGGCCCGACCGATGCCGCGCTCAAAGCAGCCGCGGCACTGCTCCAGCCCGACGACTCGATCGGTAGTTGGCCGGTGCCATACGACACGATGCGCACGGACCCGAAGGGTGCCGATGCCTATCCGGGGACGATGTTGATGTCGATCGATGTGCCGACCAGCGGACTGCCTGGAGCGGACGCCGGCCGGTTCGCGCAGGTGCTGCACTTCGTCGCCGGTCCCGGCCAGACACCGGGACTCGGCAACGGACAGCTGCCCGCGGGATATCTGCCGCTCACAGCCGCCAACGGCCTGGGCGCCCTTGCCGCATACACCGACAAGGCCGCCGATGCGGTTGCCGCGCAGCAAGGCGTCGTGCCGTTTGTCAGTGGCAAGCCGAATCCTGTGCCGCCGTCGACTGGTGGGACGCCGTCACCGTCGGGTAGTGGCACCGGTACCTCCAGCGGGTCACCGACCGCAAATCCGACGCCGAGCACAACGTCAGGAACCTCACCGTCGGCGACGGCCAGCGCGAAGCCGAGCGCGGGTACCACTGCACCGTCGAGCGTGAACGCAGCAGCGGTCGGCAAGACGTCCAAGATCAGTAGTGGTGCGCTAGGTCTCGCCCTCCCGGCGCTTGCCCTGATGGCGCTGATCGGATTGGGCGCGGCCGCTTGGACGAGCGGCGTGGGCCGACGATGACCATGGTCCGTGACCGGGTGAGATCCCCGGAGCCGCCGCAGTCATCGACGCCACCGCCTCCCCCTCCGGGCCGGCGCCGCCGGCGTGCGGAACGGCAGCGGCCGCCACGTCGGCGCTTGCTGCCCAGGGCGGCGCCAGTTCGCTCACCGCT
Organism: Pseudonocardiales bacterium; assembly: GCA_025465405.1. Lineage (GTDB taxonomy): Bacteria > Actinomycetota > Actinomycetes > Mycobacteriales > Jatrophihabitantaceae > RYN-117. The sequence goes on from JAODNL010000344.1 coordinate 2,065, forward strand.
GGCAGGCACGATCACCTGGGCGCTCATCGCCTTGGCGATCGTGACCACCTGGGTCGTGCTGTACGGGCTGGTCGCCAGCTCGCTGCAGCACTCGCACAACCAGAGCGTGCTGTATTCGAAGCTGCGCGAGCAGCTCGCGCTCGAAACCGCCCCTCTCGGTGGTCAGGTCTCGCCTGGCTCACCCATCGCCGTCATGGACATGCCGTCGGCCGGACTGCGCAGCGAGGTGATAGTCGAAGGCACCGCCCCGCGTGACCTGATGAACGGCCCGGGCCACCGGCGCGACACCGTCCTGCCCGGTCAACCCGGCGTGTCCGTCGTGTACGGCCGCGCCAAGCTCTTCGGCGGTCCCTTCCACCGCGTGACGGCCGCCCACGCGGGCGACGTCATTACCGTGACGACGGGAGAGGGAACGGCGAAATACGTCGTCGAGCGGATTCGCCACGCGGGTGACCCCTTCTCGCCGGCGCTCGCCACCGGTGCCGGCCGGCTCACTCTGGTCACCTCGGAGAGCGGTGGTTGGCGCGGCGGATGGGCGCCGAGCCGCGCGGTCTACGTGGATGCGGCCTTGCAGGGTAAGGCATTCGTCGACCCTGGTGGAAGGCCGAGCTACGTGCCGACGGCGGAGACCGCGATGCACGGTGACGTCGGCGCACTGTACGTGCTGGTGTTGTGGCTGCCCGTGCTGGTGATCGGCGCGGTGGTCGCGGTATGGGCATACGACCGGTGGGGACGATGGCAGACCTGGCTTGTCGGCATGCCGATCATCCTTGCCGGGCTCTGGGGCGTCAGCCAGACCGCTGTGCAGCTGCTGCCCAACCTGATGTAGCGATCCTCCGCAGGTTGCCCGTTGTTCACCTGCGCGCCGATGATTTCGCGGCGGCCGCCCGAATTCGAGCTTATCTCTCTCATGGGTTCATCCCCCGTTAGCAGGGGCGACCGCGCACGTCGAGGTGTTCTCGCGACGCTAGCAGCGCACGCTCTCACCTCTCCGAAGGGAAGCTCCACATGGTCGGAAGGACGATCAAAGTCGGAACAGGATTGGTGGCTGCTCTAGCAGCCTCCATGGTCCTGTTCCCGACGAACGCGTTGGCGGACTACGCGCCGACGACGGGC
>JAODNL010000374.1 GCA_025465405.1 Pseudonocardiales bacterium
GAAACCCATGCTACGGGCTCTGACACCAGCCGCCGGACGCTCTGACAGGATCGGCCGCGTGCGAACGCCACCCCCGCAGGTCCTTCTGCTGGGCAGCATCGTCTCGGTGCAGTTCGGATCAGCCTTCGCTGCCAAGCTGTTCCCGCAGGCCGGCCCGGGCGGCATCGTCTTCCTGCGGCTCGGGCTGTCTGCAGCGATGCTGCTCGCCATCAGCCGCCCGTCGCTTCGTGGTCGCAGCCGAGCCGACCTTGTCGCCGCAGTCGCGTTCGGGCTGATCCTCGGCGGCATGAACTGGAGCTTCTACGAGGCCCTGGACCGCCTGCCGCTGGGCGTCGCCGTGACCATCGAGTTCCTCGGTCCGCTCGCGGTCGCGGTCGCCGGATCGCGGCGCGTGCTCGACCTCCTGTGGGTTGTGCTCGCCGGCGGCGGCGTAGCGCTGCTCGCGCTGCGCGGCGGCCATCACGGTGTCACGGCGCTCGGCGTGTTGCTCGCGCTGATCGCCGGTGCCTGCTGGGCGGCCTACATCCTGCTGTCCAAGCGGGTCGGGGCGAGCTTCCCCGCGCTGGACGGGCTGGCCATCGCGCTGGGCGTAGGGACGTTGCTCGTCGTCCCGGCCGGCGTGATCGAGGGCGGCTCGGCCCTCGGCCGCCCGAGCATCCTGGCCGGCGGACTTGCGGTTGCCTTGCTGTCGTCGCTGATCCCCTACTCGCTGGAGATCATTGCGTTGCGCCGGCTGTCGGCGTCGGCGTTCGGGCTGCTCATGAGTCTCGAGCCGGCCTGTGCCGCATTGGCCGGCGTGCTCGTGCTCGGTCAGGCGCTGAGTGGGATCTTGCTGCTCGCGGTGGCGATGGTCGTCGCGGCCAGTGTCGGTACGACCGTCACGATGCCACGCGCCGGCATGGAACCGGCGAACGTCACGGCCGCCGGACCCCAGTGACGGCGGCGGGTCACGCCGCGGCGACGGCGCGGCGGCGCACGGCCTGCAGCAGCCCGATCGCCAGGCCCTGGGCGAACATCGACGACCCGCCGTAGGAGACGAACGGCAACGGCAGCCCGGTGACCGGCGTCAGGCCGAGGTTCATGCCGATGTTCTGGAACGCCTGGAACGCGATCCAGCACACGACACCGACGGCGACGAGCCGCCCCGCGGTGTCCGCACCCCGCGCGATGCGTAGCCCCCGCCAGCACAGCACGGCGAACAACGCGATCACGGCGCTGCCCCCGATCAGCCCGAACTCTTCGCCGGCCACGGAAAAGACGAAGTCGGTCTGCTGCTCCGGTACGAAACCGCCGCTGGTCTGCGGGCCATGGAACAGTCCGGTGCCGAAAAGACCGCCGTTCGCGATCGCGATGTGGGCCTGGGTGACGTTGTACGCCGCACCCTGCACGTCATGGCCGGGGTGCATGAACGAGCTGAAGCGCGCCAGCTGGTAGTCCGCGAGCAGCCCGCCCTTGACCGCGAGAACCGCGCCGAGCACGGCCAGCGCCAGCAGCCCGATCGTCCAGCGCGCGCGCACCCCGGCCGCCACCAGCACGCCGAATGCCGCGGCGCCGAGCACCATCGCCGATCCGAGGTCAGGTTGCAGCATGACCAGCGCGAGCGGCACCGCCACGAGCCCGATCGCCATCAGCACGTCGAGCGTCGTCGGCGGGGCGTCGTCACGCTCGCGCCGGGCGAACAGGACCGCCATTCCGACGATCATCCCGAGCTTCATGAACTCCGAGGGCTGCAGCTCGAAGCCGCCGCCGAGCCGGATCCACGCATGAGCGCCGTTGACCGTCGAACCCACGACGAAGACCGCGAGCAGCCCGATGAGGCTCGCGACGTACGCCACCGGCCCGAACAGCCGCAGCAGCCGCGCGTCCAGCCGCGACGTCGCAACGAGCAAGGCGCCGGCCACGAGGACGTTGAACAGGTGCCGGTAGAGGAATCCCTGGGGGTTGCCGCCGGCCTGGCGCGTCGCGGCCCATACGAGTACGGCGCCGATGAGCGCGAGGGCCAGCGCGGCTGCGATCAGGATCCAGTCGTACCCGCGGACCCGACGCTCCAGCGGCAGCACGGTCGGAGTCAGCGCGAAGGGTGCGCGCGGATCTCGCGCGAGCAGCGTCATCGGCTGACCTGAACCTGCGGTGCGATCTTCGGCAGGACCGTCGCCGGCCGGGTGCCAGGAACGACTGCCGGGCCGCCGACGCCGAACAGGCCGTCCCAGATCCGCTTGAGCATCGGGCCGGCGGCAGTCGCCCCGGTGCCGGCCTGCTCGACCATGCCCACGATCACGAACCGGGCGCGAGTGGCACCGTGGGCGTCCTTGCTGACCGGACCCCAGGTGGCCAGCCAGGACGTGTCCTGGTGCCCGAACACTTCCGCGGTGCCGGTCTTGCCGCCGATCTGGTTGCGGTACGGCGAGTTCAGGTACGCGAACGCGCCGGACACCGCCCAGCCGCGGCTGAATGACAGCGAGTCGGCGATGTAGTTCAGGACGCTCTGGCTGACCGGTACCCGGTTGCGCAGCTTGGGGTTGATCGTCGAGACGACCTTGCCCGCGCCGTTCACGATGGCCCAGCCCAGCCGCGGCTCCCAGATCCGGCCGCCGTTCACCAGCGCCGAGTAGGCAACCGCCAGCTGCAGCGGCGACACGGTGGTCTCGCCCTGCCCGATGGACATGTCGGCGTTGTCGCCGGCGCGGTAGCGCCAGCCGTCGGTGCAGTTCTCAGACGCCAGCTGAGTGAGGTACGAGCGCTGGGCACGATCGGCCACCTGCGGGAACCCGTGCTTCGCGTCGGCGCAGTACTGCGCGCGATTCGCCTTCCATCGAGCCAACCGCGTGTCGCGATCGGCGTAGCCGCCGGCTGCCTGCTCAGCGGCCGGCACGTCGAGACCCGGGGCGAGGCCGACTCCGTACGCGGAGGCCATCTTCTGCAGGTACTCGTTGGGCTTCTGCCCCGCGGTGATACGCGACTGATCGGCGTAGAACTCGTTTGCCGCCGGCGCGTAGAAGAACGTGTCGCACGAGTACCCGAGCGCATCCTGTAGCGAGATCGGGTAGCCGAACGACTCGCTCTCGAAGTTGGTCTTGACGCGCCCGTCGATCGCGAGCGAACCCGGGCAGGCATACGTGCCGCTGAGGGAAATCTCCTGGTGCATCACCGCGGACGACGACGTGATGAGCTTGAACGTCGAACCCGGTGCGTACTGCCCGGCAATCGCGCGGCTCAGCAGCGGGTCGTTCGCAGTCGGCGACGTGAGCGCCGCGTAGTTGGAACTCGAGATGCCGCCGACGAACAGCTGCGGGTCGTAGCTGGGATAGCTCGCCGCGGCGATCACCCGGCCGGTATTGGGATCCATCACCACGACCGAACCCGAGGTCGCCGGCTTGCCCTTCGCGCGCGAGTCCGCGATCTGCTTGGCCAGCGACTGCTCGGCGAGCCTCTGCACGTTGGCATCGATGCTCGTGACGAGGGTGTCGCCTTGCTGCGCCGGCACGTCCGCCCCTGCGCTGACGGCCGAACCCTGTGGATTGAGACGGACAACCTGCTGCCCGTCAATGCCCCGCAGCGCGGCGTCGTACTGCGCTTCGAGGCCGGTGCGTCCGATCGTGTCCGAGTCGGTCAGCGCCGCGTTCTTCTTCTTGTCGTCGGCGTTGACCGCCCCGGTGTAGCCGAGCACGTGTGCGGCCAGCGTGCCGCCCGGATAGCGCGGCAGGGTCACCGTCTGCAGCGCGACGCCGGGATAGCGCTCGCGGTGCTCGCTGACGGCCAACGTCACCGCGGTCGACGCATTCGAGGCGATCGGTACCGGCTGGTAGGGCTCTCCGGTCCAGCACGGCGCGGGCACGGTCGGCGAGCACGGGGTGATCTCCTTGGCCAGCGCGGCGGTCGTCGTGCCGAGTAGCGCCGCGAGCCGCGACAGCACCGACGTGCCGTGATCGGGCAGCCCCTGCAGCGTCTCGCGGTTCACGGTGAGCACCTGCGCCGACGTGTTGTCCACCAGCGGGCGGCCACGCGAGTCAACGATCTGACCGCGCGGCGCGGGCACGACGATCGTGCCGTCGTGCAGCCGGCCGGCCGTCTGGACCGGCTTGTTCGGATCGAGCAGCTGCACGTAGTACAACCGGCCCGCGAGCGTCGCCACCATCGAGACGATCAGCACGGCGATGACAGCGAGGCGGCGCTTCGCGCGCTCCGGCCGGCGGCGGCTAACCATGCCGGCCGGCCATCTGCAGTCCGGATACGGCCTGGGGCGCGCGCAGGGCATCGCCGTGCAGGAACGCGCGTACGAGCGGGACGATCGCGAGGGCCAGCAGCGCGTCGCCGAGTCCGGCCGGGATCGAGTCGCGGACGGCCAGCCACGCGCTCACGCCGCCGGCATGGACGAGGGCCAGCAGCAGCGCGGCCACCACGGACGCCGCCGTGCATAAGACCGCCGCCGTGGCCGCGTCGCCGCGCACCGACCGCCGGCCGGCCGCCGAGCCGGCGACGATCCCGAGGCCGAGCCAGCTCAGGGCGAGCACGCCGGCCGGGTGATTCGAGCCGAGGTCGGCCACCAGCCCGAGGGTGAAGCCGAACGACATGCCGACGCCCGGCCCGTCGACGAGCGCGACGGCAGCGACGAGCACCGCGGGCAGGCTGACCGGGACGGGAAGCGTCAGCGGTGCCACGAGCGTGGCCTGCAGCAGAAGCGCAGTCGGCACCGCCGCGAGCGCCGCCGCGATCCGCAGCCGCCTCATCGCTGCGCCTGTGCACTCGGGTCGAGCGCGGGCCGCGACGTCACCGGCTCGCCGCCGACGAGGATCACGCCCACCAGGTCCAGCCGGGTCGGCGAGGTCGCCGCCGTCACGTCGGCGCGAACTGTGCCGTCGGCCGAGACCCGCACCGCGGCCACCGCACCGACCGCCAGGTTGCCGACGAAACTGGTGGATCCACCCGGCCCGGTGATCAGCCGGTCGCCGGCCTTCACCTCCGCGCCCGGGTTCAG
>JAODNL010000401.1 GCA_025465405.1 Pseudonocardiales bacterium
GTTCTGCCGCTCGCCGGGCGTCATCGAGTTGATGATGCCGCCCACGCGGTCGAGGTCCTTGTCGTCGACCTGCGCGAGCGCGTCCTTCATCTGCCCCATCCCGGGCAGCATCCCGAGCAGGTTCCCGATCGGCCCCATCCTGCGGATCGCCACCAGCTGATCGAGGAAATCCTCGAGCGTGAACTGGTTGCCGGCCGCGAGCTTGGCGGCCATCTTCTCGGCCTCGGCCTCGTCGAAGTGCTGCTGCGCGTGTTCGATCAGGGTCAGCATGTCGCCCATGCCAAGGATGCGCGAGGCCATCCGGTCGGGGTGGAAGACGTCGAAGTCCTCCAGCTTCTCGCCGTTGGACGCGAACATGATCGGCTGGCCGGTGACCTCACGCACCGACAGCGCGGCGCCACCGCGGGCGTCGCCGTCGAGCTTGGTGAGCACGACACCGGTGAAGCCCACGCCGTCGCGGAAGGCCTCCGCAGTGGTCACCGCATCTTGTCCGACCATCGCATCGACGACGAACAGGATCTCCTGCGGCTGTACGGCCTCGCGGATGTCGGCGGCCTGCTGCATCATCTCCGCGTCGATGCCGAGACGCCCGGCGGTGTCCACGACCACCATGTCGTGTTGGGCGCGGCGCGCGAATTCGACGGAGTCTCGTGCCACCCGTACCGGATCGCCGACACCGTTGCCGGGCTCGGGAGCGTAGACAGCGACGTTCGCGCGCTCGGCCACAACCTGCAGCTGGGTGACGGCGTTCGGGCGTTGCAGGTCGGCCGCGACGAGCAGCGGGGTGTGACCCTGCTCGCGCAGCCAGCGCGCCAGCTTGCCGGCCAGCGTCGTCTTGCCGGACCCCTGCAGGCCGGCCAGCATGATCACCGTCGGCGGCTGCTTGGCGAACTGCAGCCGCCGGGTCTCGCCGCCGAGGATGGCGACGAGCTCGTCGTTGACGATCTTGATGACCTGTTGCGCCGGGTTCAGCGCCTTCGAAACATCCTCACCGCGCGCCCGCTCTTTGATCGCCGCGATGAACTGCCGCACGACCGGCAGCGCGACGTCGGCCTCCAGCAGCGCGATGCGGATCTCGCGCGCGGTGGCGTCGATGTCGGCTTCGGACAGCCGGCCCTTGCCGCGGAGGGTCGTGAAGACCGCGGACAGGCGGTCGGACAGCGTGTCGAACAACGCGAGGCCCTTCGGGTGGACGGCAATCCTGTCCAGGGTACGTGCCGGACCGCACGGATCGGGTGGGTCGAGGATCAGACCAGCCCGCGCCCGCCGTCGACGTAGAGCACTTGACCGGTGACGTATCCGGACTCCTCGCCGGCAAAGAATGCCACGACGTTGGCGATGTCGGCGGGCAGGCCGCCGCGGCGGACCGGAACTGTCGCGGCGACCGCCTCGCGCATCTGGTCGATGTTCGTCCCGATCCGCTCCGCGGTGGCCGCGGTCATCGCCGTCTCGATGAAGCCGGGCGCGATCGCGTTGGCGGTGACCCCGAACGGGCCCAGCTCGATCGCCAGGGTCTTCGTCAAACCCTGAAGCCCAGCTTTAGCCGTCGAGTAGTTCGCCTGGCCGCGGTTGCCCAGCGCCGACGTCGAGGACATCGAGATGATCCGGCCGTAGCGCGCCCCGACCATGTGCTCCTGGGCGATCTGGCTGGCGAGAAAGGCCCCGCGCAGGTGCACTTCCATGACCAGCGTCCAGTCGTCGTCGGTCATCTTGAACAGCAGATTGTCGCGCAGCACACCGGCGTTGTTCACCAGGATGTGCAGTCCCCCGAACTCCCCGACCAGCGCGTCGACCGCGGCCTTGAGCTGGTCGCGCTTGCTGACGTCCGCGCCCAGTCCGATCGCCACGCCACCGGCCGCAGTGATGTCATCGGCGACCGACGTCGCGGCGTCGACGTTGAGGTCCAGCACGCCGACCTTCGCCCCGTCGGAGGCAAGCCGTCGGGCTACTTCCGCCCCGATGCCCTGCGCGCCACCGGTCACCAGCGCCACTCGATCCTGCACACCAGCCATGCCTGTACTGCCTCCTCGTTAGTCGCTGATCTGACCTGACACCAGCCGGCGGACGCCGGCCAGCCAACGGTCCGGATCGGACGCCTTCTGCGCCCAGAACGTACCGACCTCCGGATGCGGGAGGATCAGGAACCTCTCCGCGGCGATCGCTTCGACGACCTCGTCGGCCACCTGCTCGGGCGTGATGATCGCCCCGGACGCGGCGACGGCCAGCGCCCCGGGCCGACCGGCCGCCAAAGGATCCATCAGCAGCGGCGTGGCGACACCCAGCGGACACAGCACGCTGACGCCGATTCCGCGGCCGCCGTACGTGACCGACAGCCATTCGCCGAACGCGACCGCTCCGTGCTTGCTCACCGCGTAGGGAGCATCGCCGGGCGAGGTGAGCAGCCCGGCCGCGGACGCGGTGTTCAGCAGGTATCCGCTGCCCCGCGCCAGCATCGATGGCAACACCGCGCGTGCGGCGTAGACGTGCGCCATGAGGTTTACCTCCAACGCGCGGTGCCAGAGGTCAGCGGGGTCGTCCACACCGATGCCGGTCGTGATGCCCGCGTTGGAGCAGAAGAGATCCACGCGGCCGTGCTGGTCCAGGACCCGCCCCACGAGCGCCGCGACCGCCTCGGCATCCGTCACGTCGACCGTCTCGGCCACGCCACCGATCTCGGCGGCCACCGCGCGGGCCGCGTCCTCGGCCCGGTCGACGACCACGACGGCCGCCGCACCGGCCGCCACGAAGCGCCGGGCGAGGGCCGCACCGATGCCACTGCCGCCTCCGGTCACGACCGCGACCTGGTCCCGCAAGTCCATCAGGCGCCCGGCCCGAGCCGGCGCACCAGGTCGAGCACGGTCGCGGAATCGGTCAGCTCCGGCGTCGGCAGCAACAAGACGACCGGCGTCTTCACCCCGGCGACGGCGTAGGCGCGCACCTGCTCGCGGCAGGACTCCGGCGTCCCGTGCAGGACCAGCTCGTCGATGACGTGGTCCGGGACGGCGGCCGCCGCAGCGCTTCGGTCACCGGCCGCCCACGCTTCATGCATCGGCCCCAGCGCCGCGCCGCGGCCGAGCCAGTCCTGGAACGCGGCGTAGGCGGGGACCGTGAGGTAGCGGGAGATGAGCACGCGGCCGACGGCTCGGGCGTAGGCGGCGTCGTCGGTCGGGCAGACGAAGATCCGCGCGACCACATCCGCGTCAGGGTTGGCGATCGCGTCGAGACAGCGGCGCACATCCGACGCGGCGAGCCAGTTGAGGATCGCGCCGTCGGCCTCGCGACCGGCCAGGCGCAGCATCTGCGGACGCAGCGCGGCCAGCAGCACCGGCGGCGGGACGGCCGGAGCCTGCTCCAATCTGAAGCGGGTGATGGTGAAGGTGTCGAACTGCCCGTCGACGCGCTCACCCGCGAGCGCGGCGCGCACGACCCGAAGCACGTCCCGAGTGCGTCGATACGGCTGGTCGAAGGCGATCGCGTTCCAGTCGCCGACGATCACCGGACTGGACGAACCGAGGCCCAGGACGAACCGGCCGGGTGCCGCATCCGCCATCGCGGCCGCGGACATCGCGATCAGCGCCGGGCCCCGGGTGAACACGGGCACTATGGCGGTGCCGAGCCGCAGCGTCGGCTCCCACGCCGACGCGAGGGCGAGCGGCGTGAACGCGTCCGTGCCGGACGTCTCCGCCGACCACGCGTCGGTGTAGCCGAACGACGGCAGGGCGCGGACCAGATCCGCGTGCGCGGGCAACGGCATCCCGGTCAACGGAATCGTCAGCCCCCACCCGTCCTCCGCCATTACCTGCCCACCGACCCGCATGATTTCCCCGCTGGGGGCCGATTTGGAGCCCAAAAGCGGTCAGCAGCGGGGAAAAGGTGATCATTCACGGACGGATCTCCAGGCCGGCGAGGACGAAATCGGCGAGCTCGGCCGCGATCTGCGCGGGGCGCTTGCGGCCCTGCGGCTGGTACCACAACGGCAGCTCGTTGATAACCCCGAAGATCGTAAACGTCACCATCTCCGGCGAGGCGACGGCACGGAACTCGCCGGATGCCTGGGCGTCGCGGACCAGCCGGGCAACCGTGTCGTGATAGCGACGTCGGGCCCGGCGGTACTCGCCCGTCCGCTCGTCGCCGAGGCGGTGTTGCTCGTGCCAGAACACGAGCGCCTGCCGCGCGCTCGCGGCCGTCGACTCCACGAGGTCACCGATCAAGGCCCGCAGCGTCGCGGCCGGCGGCATCCCGCGGGACAGGATCTCCTCCATCGCGGTGAGCTGGCGAGCGATCAGATCGCCGTACACCTCGTAGAGAAGCGACTCCTTGCTGCTGAAGTGGTGGTAGAAGCCGCCCTTCGCGACGCCGGCCTGGGCGATGACCTGCGCGACGCTCGTCCCGTCGTAACCCTGCCGGGCGAAGAGGTCTACGGCCGCGTCCAGTACCCGGCCCCGCACGTCGGCGCTCATGGCGCCGCGGCGTACGCACGGAGCTCCTCGCGCGCGATCGAGCGCAGGTGCACCTCGTCCGGGCCGTCGGCGAGATGGAGGGTCCGCAGCTGAGCCCACGCCTCGGCCAGTGGCGTGTCGCCGGACACGCCAGCCGCTCCGTGCGCCTGGATCGCCTTGTCGAGCACGTACGAGGCCGCCCGCGGTGCGGCAACCTTGATCGCGGCGATCTCGGTCCGGGCACCGCGCGCGCCCACGTTGTCGATCAGCCACGCCGCCTTGAGCACGAGCAGCCGAGCCTGTTCGATGGCGAGCCGAGACTCGGCGATCCACTCCTGCACGACGCCGTGCCGCGCGATCGGCGAACCGAACGTCGAGCGCGAGACGGCCCGCGCGCACATCAGCTCCAATGCTCGTTCGGCCATGCCGATGCTGCGCATGCAGTGATGGATGCGGCCAGGCCCGAGCCGCGCCTGAGCCATCAGGAAGCCGCCGCCTGCCGGGCCGAGCAGGTTCTCCGCGGGAACCCGCACGTCGTCGAAGTCGATGACGCCGTGCCCACCGTGCGGCCCGTCGTCGTAACCGAACACCGTCGTCGAGCGCCGCACGCTGACGCCGGAGGCGTCGAGCGGGACAAGGATCATCGAGTGCCGGGCGTGCCGTTCGG
>JAODNL010000414.1 GCA_025465405.1 Pseudonocardiales bacterium
CTGGCTGATGCGGAACACAACGAACTCGGCGGGCTTGACCGGCGCGATACCGACCTCGACAACGAGCTTGCCGGCGTCGATCGACTCGGGCGGGTTCGTCTCGGCGTCGCACTTCACGTAGAAGGCCTGGTCCGCGGTCGCCCCGAACAGCGCACCGGCCGACCACAGTCCACGCAGGAAGCCGGTGAGGGTCCGCTTGACGCCTTCCCACAGAGCCATGTCGTTCGGCTCGAACACCGCGTACTGCGTGCCCTCGAGGATGGTCGACTCGACCATGTTGAACAGCCGACGCACGTTGATGTAGCGCCAGTCGCTGTCCGACGCCAGGGTCCGCGCGCCCCAGATCCGGATGCCGCGCGTGCCGAACGGACGGATGCAGTTGATGCCGATCGGGTTCAGCAACGACTGCTCGTTCTGGGTCACCGAGCGCTCGATGTCGAGGCAGCCACGGATCGTGTCGTTGGCCGGGGCCTTCCACACGCCGCGCGTCTCGTCGGTGCGGGCCCAGACGCCGGCGATGTGACCCGACGGCGGGATGAACACCTCGGAGTTGCCGTTGACGCCGATCGGGTTCTCGACCTTGATCCAGGGGTAGTACAGGGCGGCGAAGGCCGAGTCGTACATCGCGACGTCGCTGCGCCAGTCCTTGATCTGCTGGGGCGTCATTCCGGGCGGCGCGTCGAGGATGGCCATCCGGTTGCCGTTCTGCTCGCAGTGCGAGATCAGCGCGGTCTGCACGGCCTTCCAGAGGTTCAGGTCGATCGTGCCGTCGTCCTTGGTCGCCGCCGTGATCAGGTCGGGGACGATCACCATCGTGACGTCATCGGCGACGGCCAGGCCGTTGATGCCGTTACGGGCGGACTCGGAGCCGGCGAACTTGCGGCCGGTGACCGGCACGGGGACCGGTGCCGCCTTCTCGAGGGAGTACCGGCCCGGCTTGAGCACCTCGAGCTGGCTGCCCAGGTCGACGCCCTTGTCGAGCGCGACCTCGACCTTGATCTTCGTCGAGGTCTTGTTCACCGCCGTCTTGACGTTCGTCTCGCCGGCACCGAAGTCCAGGTGCGGGAACTGCTCGACCGGCTCACCGTCGAGCAGGACGGTGAGCGTGAACGGCGACGGGCCGTCCGGTGCGTCGTCGCCGGCGTCCTCCGTGGCGATGTCGATCTCGATGGTGGCGTCCGGGTCGATGCTCTCGATCTGGAGCGGCAGGCCGAGGGCACGGTCGGCGGCCGGAAGGGCCAGACGCGACGGCTGGCCGGCGGGCTCGCTGTTCGGGATACGGCAGATGTAAGCGATGCTGCCGCCGTTGGCGAAGTAGCCGTAGACCGAGAGGGGCAGCACGCAACCGGCGGTGAAGCCGCCGTACAGGCTCTCGAACTGCGACCAGCTCGTCACCAGGCGGGGGGCGAGGCCCTGCGGGTCGTTGGGGTCATCGTGCGGCGCGCGCTCGGTGAATCCCACGAAGGCGGCCACTGCAGTCGGCGCCGCGGACAGCACTTTCTGCGACGAGGGAACCTCTTCGACATAGACCCCGGGAGCTGTGTAGGTGGGCATGACGAGCCGCTCCGATCTTCGATTTATTGTCCATCGCGAGCGCGATGATCATCGCGGCGGAGGCTATACCCGCGCCCACCGGCGACGTGAGAGATGAGTCAAAAGTTAACCAAGATCGTCCCAATTAGGCGTACTTACCGGAACGAATCGGGCACCGGAGCCTAAGTCACTTAGCTATTTAGTTAGCCTGCGTACGCACCGCGCCGGCCATCGTCATCTGGATGACGCCGCCCCACGCGCACATGCAGGTCGATCCGGACACCAGCGCCGGCGTGCCGCCGATCAGCGTCCGGGGCGCCGCCGGAATCCACGGCGTGGTCACCGGAACGCACGGCATCGGAGTCAGGACGCCGAGGGCCGCGCTGGTCGCCGCTGCCACCGTTGGATTCGTCAGGCTGGTGCACATCCCGAAGGGCAGGATGTTGACGACCGGCTTGCTGTCGGCGATCGTCGCGGCCGGCCGGCCCTCGATCATCACCCGCGGCGTCGGCAGGGCGACCAACGACGACGGCGCCATCCCGAACGAGCAGGTGGTGACGGCACCCGTCACGGCGGACTGACCCATGGCGCGCTCCCTACTGTTTGGACCCCTTGACCGAGGTCGTGAGCTTGGCGGTTCCGGTCGTCTCGACAAAGCAGAGGACGTTGCGATCGGAGTCCTGCTCCCAACTGCGAGCCGACGGCAGCAGGAACGTGAAGAACAACTTGGAGTCCGGGTAGTCGACACCGACGTAGGCCTTGTAGCGCTGAGCGCAGGCTCCCTGGGCAAACGTCGTGAGCACGTCGTTGCCTGGATAGGCCGACGTCGTCGAACCGTCCGTGCTCGAGTACGGCACGACCGCGTACGCCTCCTGGGTGTGCGCGTGCGTGCACGGGATCAGGCTCAGCTTGCTCAGTTCGGCCTTCACGTCCTTCGGCGTGTCGAAGCACTGCCCGGGCTTCACTGAGAACACCGAGACCAGCTTCGAGCTGGACTTGCCGCCGCCGAACCAACTGCAGCCGGAGAGCAGGAGCACCGCAGCCAGCGGGACAGCGAGCAGCCGCAGAGTTCGCACCGGATCGCCCACCCCTCACTGCTCCGGCCCCGACACGCGGATCGCGTTGGCGCGAGTGTAGCCAGCCCTGTAAAGGACTTGATCGAGCCTGTCGATCAACGGAGTAGGTGCGCCTGATCAACGGAGCGAGTGCGGCCCGCTCGCGGCTCAGGATCGTCATGCGATCGTGTCGTCGGAGCCACCCGATTGCATGATTGATCGAGGATCCGGACCCTGTCGCATAACTCGATCAGCCCCAGCCGAGCTCGTGCAGCCGCTGCTCGTCGATTCCGAAGTAGTGCCCGATCTCGTGGACCACGGTCGTCGCTACCTCGGTGGCTACCTGCCGCTCGTCGGTGCAGATCTCGAGAGTCGGCAGGCGGAAGATCGTGATCGTGTCGGGCAGCTGGAATGAGTAGTCGTGACCGCGCTCGGTCAGGGCGACGCCGCGATAGACACCGAGCAGGCCCGGCTGCTCGACATCGCGGTCCTCGATCTGGATGACGACATTGTCGAGCAGCCGCAGCAACTGCTCCGGCAGCAGGTCGATCGCATCATCGACGAGCTCGCCGAAACGGCGACGCGACACCTCCAGCACCGCGCCAGTGTGCAACAGCTCGATGACGGTCTCGATCCGGACGGCGACGGGCCCGCACGGGGTGGCTAGGCTCGGTTCCCTTCGCGTGTGGGTCATCACACGGACCGCCGCGGGCACTGCTGCCCGCCGGAGAGAGGACGACATGGCGTTCACATCTCGCAGAACCACCCAAATGCTGGCCCTATCGGCCGCGGCGCTCGCCGCGGTGGGCCTGGCCGCATGCGGCTCGAGCAAGAAGTCATCGGGGAGCAGCAGCAG
>JAODNL010000429.1 GCA_025465405.1 Pseudonocardiales bacterium
ACTGACGCGCCCAAGAGCTGCGCCACCGCCGCGCCCACCTGCTCGAATCCGGCACCGACCGTCTGGCCCTGCAGGTAGCGGTGGTGGATGCCCTCGGCGACGACAGCGAGCTTGAAGTAGCCGAAGCCGATGTACCAGTCCAGAGCGGCGACGTCGCGGCCCGAGCCCTCGGCGTAGCGGACCACCATCTGTTCCGGTGTGAGAAAGCCGGCGCTCGGCGACAGCCGCGGCATGACGAAGTTGTCGTCGCTGGCCATAGCCTGGTAGACGACCAGCAACCCGACGTCGGTGAGCGGGTCGCCGAGGGTCGCCATCTCCCAGTCGACGACCGCGGCGATGCCACTGAGGTCCGGCCGGAACATGACGTTCGTGAGCCGGTAGTCGCCGTGCACGATCGCGGCCGCGGATTGCTCGGGCAGGGTTGCACTGAGCAGGTCGACGACCGTTGCGACTTCGGCGCGGGGCTCGGTCTCGGACGCCTGCCACTGCCCGTGCCAGCGCCTGACCTGCCGGGCCAGGAACCCCTCCGGCCGCCCGAAGTCGGCCAGCCCGACGGCGGCGGGATCTGTGTCGTGCAAGGCGACCAGAACGTCGATCAGCTGCTCGCAGGCGATCCGCGCGTCGTCGTGGCTGAGCGTCGCGATCCGCTCCGGACGGTCCAGCACGAGGCCGTCGACGAACGACATCACGTAGAACGGCGCACCCAGCACGTCGACGTCGGTGCACAGGGCGACGGTGCGGGCAACCGGGACCTCGGTGTCGGCGAGCGCGCTGACCACCCGATACTCGCGGGCCATGTCATGCGCGGTCGGCAGTACGTGCGCCAGCGGCGGACGGCGCAACGCCCAGGTGGAGGCACCGTCGGTGAGCCGGTAGGTGAGGTTCGACTTGCCGCCGGCGATGACCTCGGCGCTGAGTTGCCCCTGTCGCAGGCCCGGATGCTCGGCGTCCAACCACGATGTCAGTGCCGCGAGATCTACCCCAGGAAGCGCGCTCACCCGAGACACCCTAGAGACCGACCGGTCGGTCCGCAAGTGCCGCTTGGCGGCGATCAACCCACCGCGACGTGGAACAGGTTGCCCACTCCGTACGTGACGGCAGCGGCCAGCGCGCCGAGGATCAGCTGGCGCAGACCGGCAAACAGCCAGCCCCGCATCGTGAATCGCGAGGACAGCGCGCCAGCGAAGAACAGGGCGACGAGCGCCAGCGCCGCCGAGATCCACACCGACTTCGCGCCGAGCAGGTAGGGCAACAGCGGGATGAACGCACCGACACTGAACGACGCCAGCGACGAGAACGCCGCAATCCAGGGGCTCGGCAGCTGGTGGGGATCGACGCCGAGCTCCTCCTGCGCGTGGATGAGCAGCGCCTGGTCGGGATCGCGGGACAGCTGCCGGGCGACCTGCTCGGCAAGGCCCGGCTCGACTCCCCGGTTGACATACATCTGCGTGAGCTCAGCCAGTTCGGCCTCGGCGTTGTGCTTGAGCTCGTGCCGCTCGACCTCGATCTCGGCACTTGTCGACTCGTTCTGGCTCTGCACTGAGACGTATTCACCGGTGGCCATCGAGAACGCGCCGCCGACGAGGCCGGCCCAGCCGGCGAGCGCTATCTGAGTGCTCGACGCGCTGGCGCCGGCAACGCCGGCGATCAGCGCGAAGTTGGAGACCAGCCCGTCCATCATCCCGAAGACGGTCGGTCGCAACCAGCCGCCGCTGACATCGCGGTGGTCGTGATGGACCTCGGGATTGGGCAGCTGCGGCAGTTCAGTCATCGGATCGGCCATGCACCTCGGCCTCCTCGGTGACAGCCTCGGCTTCGCGTTTGGGTTCGGCCCCGCGCCCTCCTTCGGCCCCGCGCCCTCCTTCGGCCCCGACGTCTGCCCCGACGTCTGCCCCGACGTCTGCCCCGACGTCTGCCTCGGCGTCTGGCTCGGCGTCTGGCTCGGCGTCGACCTCGGCCTCAGCCGCACCGGCGGGCGAGGCCCGCGCGCCGGTGTAGGGCGTCGCCTCCCGCGCCGCGCGGAATCCGTCGTGCCTCAGGAACCACGCCAGGCCCAGCAGGAACACGATGAGTGCGGTCCAGTCGTTCAACCGCAGCCCGAGGATGTGGTTTGCGTGGTCATGCCGCAGCGCCTCGATCCAGCCGCGGCCGACCGTATAGCCCATGACATAGAGGGCCATGACGTTGCCCCGGCCGAGCCGAAGCCGCCGGTCGATATAGACGAGCAGGACACCGAGCGCGATGTCCCAGAGCGATTCGTAAAGAAACGTGGGTTGGTAGTAGCCGCAGACCGAGGCTCCGAGATGCCCGAAACCGCACGGCTGTGCATGCCCGGACACGGTGTCGATGTCGTGGATCTGCAGCTTCCACGGCAGGCTGGTCGGACCGCCGTACAGCTCGTTGTTGAACCAGTTCCCCCACCGGCCGATGCCCTGCGCCAGGACGACACCGGGAACGGCGGCGTCGGCGAAGACAACCAGTGAGATGTCCTTGCGCCGGCAGCCGATCCACGCGCCTACGGCACCCAGCGCGATCGCACCCCAGATGCCCAGGCCGCCGTCCCAGATCTTGAACGCGTCGAGCGGATGCTTTCCGCGGCCGAAGTACAGCTCCGGGTCGGTGAGCACGTGGTAGAGCCGCCCGCCCAGGATCCCGAACACGATCGCCCACCCGGCGACGTCCCACACGTCGTCGTCCTTGCCGCCTCGCTCACGCCACCGCCGCAGTGTGACGACGAGCGCGACGAAGATCCCAGCGACGATGCAGAGTGCATAGGCGCGGACCGGCAACGGTCCGAGGTGCCAGACGCTGCGCGTCGGGCTGGGGATCGAGGCGAGCGGGTGCACCTGCTCACGGTATCTGGCGGCGCTCGCTACGTTGGACGGCATGGCGATCGAGGAGATCCGCGCGGTGGTCGCGACTGCCACCGGCGGTCCGGAGGTGCTCGAGGTCCAGTCGCTGCCCGTGCCCGAGATCGGCCCGGATCAACTCCTTGTCGAGGTCGCGGCGTCGGGCGTCAACTTCAAGGACTCCTACCGACGGGAGGGCGTCTACCCGACGCCTACGCCGTTCGTCGTCGGCGAGGAGTGCGCCGGACGGGTGATCGCGGTCGGCGCCGACGTCACCGAGTTCGCGGTCGGGGACGTCGTGGCAACCGCCTCGGCGCCGGCCGGGACACATGCGACGGCCGCCGTCCTCGACGCCGCGACGACCGTCCCGGTACCGGCTTCGGTGTCACCCGAGGTCGCCGCGGCGGCGATGCTGCAGGGCATGGCGGCGCACTACCTCGTCAACTCCACGTATCAGGTGCACGCCGGCGAGGAGATCCTCGTGCATGCCGCGGCCGGAGGAGTGGGGCAGCTACTGGTGCAGATGGCGAAGGCAAAGGGCGCGCGCGTCGTCGGTACAGTGGGCAGCGCTGCCAAGGAACAGGTCGCGCGGGCGGCCGGCGCGGACGTCGTGCTGCGCTACGACGAGATCGAGGATCTGGCGGCCGCGGTTCGCGACGTCACGGACGGGGGTGTCGCGGTCGCGTACGACGGGGTCGGCAAGGCGACGTTCGAAGCCTCGCTCGGCTCGCTGCGCCGCCGGGGACTACTGGCGCTGTTCGGCGCCGCAAGCGGTCAGGTTCCCCCGTTCGACCCGCAGCGCCTGAACGCCGCCGGGTCGCTCTTCCTCACCCGCCCGACGCTGATGCACTACGTGGCTACCCGGGACGAACTGCTGTGGCGCGCGGGTGAGCTCCTCGGCGCGATCGCCGCCGGCTCGCTGCACGTCATGATCGGCGGCCGCTACCCGCTCGAGCGCGCCGCCGACGCCTACCGCGACCTCGAAGGGCGCCGGACGACGGGCAAGCTGATCATCGTCCCCTGATCGGCGGTGCCTGATCGGCGGGCCTGATCGGCGTGGTTGCCCAGTCAGCGGCGGCGCACCCCGGCGGCCAGGTCCGCGGCGAGTGCTTCGACGGCCGCCACTCCGGCGGCGTCGGGCGCATCGAGCAGCCGGCGCACGAACGCGGAGCCCACGATCACCCCGTCGGCGAAGGCGGCGACCTCGGCCGCCTGATCACCGTTCGAGACGCCCAGGCCCACGCACACCGCGACGTCCGGCATGAGCGCGCGCACCCGCCCGACCAGGGCCTGGGCCGCACCGCTGACGGACGTGCGGGTACCGGTTACGCCCATCGTGGAGGCGGCGTAGACAAAGCCGCGCGACGCGGTCGCGGTCGCCGTGATCCGCGCGTCCGTCGAGGACGGTGCGACCAGGAAGATCCGATCGAGACGGTGCTGATCGCTGGCCGCGAGCCACGGTGCGGCCTCATCCGGGATGAGGTCGGGCGTGATTGCGCCGGACCCGCCGGCAGCGGCGAGGTCGGCGGCGAAGCGCTCCACGCCATAGCGATCGATCGGGTTCCAGTACGACATGACCACGGCGGCCGCGCCCGCATCGGCGACCGCGGATACCGCACGGAGGGCGTCGGCCATGCCCACCCCGTTGCGAACGGCCTGCTCAGCCGCGGCCTGGATCGTCGGCCCGTCCATCACCGGGTCGCTGTAGGGGATGCCGACCTCGACGACGTCCGCGCCGCCGGCAACCATCGCCCGCATGGCCTCGATCGAGACCTCGACACTCGGGTAGCCGACGGGCAGGTAGCCGATGAGCGCGGCGCGACCGTCGGCTCGGGCTTTGGCCAGAGTGTCGCTGAGCGCGGTCATGACCCGAGACCGAAGTACTTCGTGGCGGTCTCGACGTCCTTGTCGCCCCGACCGGACAGGTTGACGAGGATCACCGCCTCCGGGCCGAGTTCGCGGCCAAGATCCAGTGCCCCGGCGAGGGCGTGCGCGGACTCGATGGCCGGGATGATTCCCTCGCTGCGCGAGAGCAGAGAGAACGCGTCCATGGCCTGCGCGTCGGTGATCGGGCGGTACTCGGCCCGGCCGATGTCGTGCAGGTACGAGTGCTCGGGACCTACGCCCGGGTAGTCGAGTCCGGCCGAGATCGAGTGCGACTCGATCGTCTGCCCGTTGGCGTCCTGGAGGAGGTACGAGCGGGCGCCGTGCAGCACACCCGGGGCGCCACCGGTGATCGTCGCAGCGTGCCTCCCGGTGTCCACGCCGTCACCGCCGGCCTCGAACCCGACGAGACGGACCGTCTTGTCCGGCACGAATGCGGTGAAGATGCCGATCGCGTTGGACCCGCCGCCGACGCACGCCGCCACGACGTCAGGCAGCCGGCCGACCCGATCCAATACCTGGGCTCGTGCCTCGTCACCGATCACGCGCTGGTACTCGCGAACCATCAGCGGGAAAGGGTGCGGGCCGGCGACTGTGCCGAATACGTAGTTCGTGGTCTCGACGTTGGTGACCCAGTCGCGCATCGCCTCGTTGATCGCGTCCTTCAGCGTGCGCGAGCCGGTGGCCACGGGTACGACAGTCGCCCCGAGCAACTGCATCCTGGCGACGTTCAGGGCCTGCCGCCGGGTGTCCTCCTCGCCCATGTAGACCGTGCACTCGAGGCCCATCAGGGCGGCGGCAGTGGCGGTGGCCACGCCGTGCTGACCGGCGCCCGTCTCGGCAATGACCCGTTTCTTGCCGATGCGCTTGGTGAGCAGGGCCTGCCCGAGCACGTTGTTGATCTTGTGCGAGCCGGTGTGGTTCAGATCCTCGCGCTTGAGCAGGATCCGCGCGCCACCGGCGTGCTCGCCGAACTTGGGCACGTCGGTCAGCGGCGAGGGCCGGCCGGTGTAGTCACGCAGCAGCGCGTGCAGCTCGGCGCGAAACGCGGGATCGTCCTGCGTCTCGTGGAACGCCGCGGTGAGCTCGTCGATCGCCGCCACGAGGGCTTCGGGGACGAACCGGCCGCCGTACGGGCCGAAATGACCCGTCGCGTCTGGGACGGTCGTATCGGGGACAGCGCTGTCAGGGGTCATGACGTGGCTCCAGGATGGGCGGAAGGGACGATGCTGACGAGGACGTCAGCGCCGCCATCGCCCGCCGAGGCTCGGAGCCGAATACATGCCGGTAGCTTACCGGCCCTAGGCAGATCCCCCGCTGATCAACAGCACGAAATGGCTGGCCCGGCGACCGCGCGACGGCAAGATCCGCTGTTGACCAGGGGGTGGGCAAGCCCGATCAGCGAGAGGCGCGCGGCGTGGCAGGATGCGCACCCGCGGTGACGAGATCCGCCACTGCGTGCCGCGGATCGGTCGTGGTGACGAGGCCTTCGCCGACGAGGACCGCGTCGGCGCCGGCGGCCGCGTACTCGATCAGGTCCAACGGTCCACGCACGCCGGACTCGGCAATCTTCACGACGTGGCTCGGCAGACCCGGCGCGATGCGCTCGAAGGTCGACCGGTCGACGTCGAGGGTCTGCAGGTTGCGCGCGTTGACGCCGATCACGCGCGCGCCCGCGTCGAGCGCTCGGGACGCCTCGTCCTCGGTGTGTACTTCGACGAGCGCGGTCATGCCCAACGACTCGATCCGCTCGCGCAGGCCGATCAGTGTGTTCTGATCGAGGGCCGCAACGATGAGCAGCACGACGTCCGCGCCGTGTGCCCGAGCCTCGTGGACCTGGTAGGAACCGATCACGAAGTCCTTGCGCAGCAGGGGCACCCGCACGGTCGCGCGGACGGCGTCCAGGTCGTCGAGCGAGCCGCCGAAACGGCGCTGCTCGGTGAGCACGCTGATCATGCGGGCACCGCCGGCTTCGTACTCGGCTGCGAGCAGGGCCGGGTCGGCGATCGTGGCGAGCATTCCCTTGGACGGGCTGCGCCGCTTGACCTCTGCGATCACGCCGACACCCGGCGCCTTCAGCACGGCCAGCGCATCCCGGGCCGGTGCGGTGTCCGCAGCGCGAGCCTTGACCTCCTCCAGCGGGAGGAGTGCCTCGCGGGCCGCGACGTCGTCGCGGACCCCCGCAACGATCTCGTCCAGAACGCTGGCCACCGGGGCATGCCTCCTCAGGTTCGCGTGCCGATCGTTTCGCCGAGGGTAGCCAGCGCGAACGCGGCACCGACGCGCGGGTCCGATCCGAGGATCATCCTCCGTTCCGCCGCGAAGTGTCAGTTGGATCATCACCACGGTCAAGTGCGTTCCACAACGACGCCTCGGCGCGAGCCCGCTGGGCGGCCTGGTCTTCAGCCGATGCCGGCCGCGACGCCGGCGCCTCGTACCTCACCGACATGGCTCGCCAACGGTGGCCACGCAGCGCGACGAGCGCGCCACCGGCCAGCACGAGCAGCCCGCACGCGGCCGACAGCACCGGCCAGACGGCGTGCACGGTGACGTGCGGCACCACCGATTGATCGACGCCAACGCCCGAGTGCTTGGACTCGACCAGCGAACGGGCCCGGGCCGCGCTCACCGCCGCCAGACCGGTCACGGAGCGCCACACCAGTGCCGCACCGGCAAGCGCGAGCACCGCGCCAATCGCACGACGGGCCAGACCACGCGTCGCGAGCACGGCGACGACGCCGGCGAGCGCGACGAGGCCCAGCGCAGTCGGGGCCGAGTCGATCGTGCGGCCGGACAGCCGCAGCACGTCGTCGGCCAGCGGACGCGGGCGGGACGTGAGCAGCGTCTGCCACGGCCGCCCCGAGACCAGCAACACAGCGGCGGCACCGACCAGGTCGAGCAGCAGCGCGGCTGCGAACTCAGCTCGGCTACGCATCTGGACTACGCATCGCCCGCGACCGGGCGCAGCGTTTCGGCGGTCGCAATCGCCTGCAGCACCGCGCGCGCCTTGTTGCGCGTCTCCAGCTCCTCGAGTGCCGGGACGCTGTCGGCGACGATGCCCGCCGAGGCCTGTACGTAAGCGACGCCGTCACGCATCACCGCGGTACGGATGGCGATCGCCATGTCGAGATCCCCGGCGGCGTCGAGGTAACCGACCGCGCCGCCGTACACGCCGCGGCGCACCGGCTCGAGCTCGTCGATCAGCTCCATCGCCCGGACCTTCGGCGCCCCGGTGAGCGTTCCCGCCGGGAACGTCGCGGTGAGTACGTCGAACGCGTCGCTGCCGTCGGCCACCTGGGATTCGACTGTCGACACGATGTGCCACACATGGCTGTAGCGCTCCACCGCGCCGAACTCGACGACCGCCACGCTGCCCGGCGCCGACACGCGACCCAGATCATTGCGGGCGAGGTCGACGAGCATGACGTGCTCGGCCTGCTCCTTCGGGTCGCTCACCAGTTCCGCGGCCAGGGCGGCGTCGCGCTCGGCCGTCGCGCCGCGTTTGCGGGTGCCCGCGATCGGATGCAGCACCGCCCGGCGGTCGTTCACGGTCACGAGCGCCTCGGGGCTGCAGCCCACGATGTCGACGTCGGCGGTGCGCAGGAAGTACATGTACGGCGAGGGATTGAGGGTGCGCAGCACCCGGTACACGTCCAGCGGGTCGGCGCTGGTCTCGACCGCGAATCGCTGCCCGATCTGGATCTGGAAGACCTCTCCGGCGCGCACCGCCTCGAGCGCGAGTTCCACCGCGGGCTGATACTCACCGGGCGGCGTCCGTGACGTCCCCTCCTTCGGCGGCGCACTGCCGACGACAGCGACCGTCGGCGGCGCCGGCGTGGCGAGCGCGGACTGCATGGCATCCAGCCGTCGCACCGCGTCGGCGAGAGCGGCATCGAGTTCGTCGTCGCCCATCCCGGCGCTCACCAGCGCATTCGCGATCAGCACGACGGTGCATTCGTGATGGTCTACGGCGGCGAGATCCGTGACGAGCAGCATCGTGAGCTCAGGCAGGTCGAGCTCGTCGACCGCCTTGGACGGCAGGCGTTCGATGCGGCGCACGACGTCGTAACCGAGGTAGCCGACGAACCCGCCGGTGAGCGGTGGCAGGCCGGGCAGCCGCGGCCCCTTCACCGCCCGCCACGCCGCGCCGAGCACCGCCAGCGGGTCACCGCTGGTGGGGACGCCGGCGGGCGGCGATCCGGTCCACACCGCCTCGTCGTCGACGACGGACAGCGACGCGATGGCGTTGACGCCGACGAACGACCATCGCGAGAACGACGCGCCCGGCTCAGCGGACTCGAGCAGGAACGTGCCGGCTCGCCCAGCGGCGAGCTTGCGGTAGACGCCGACCGGCGTCTCCGCGTCGGCGAACAGGGTGCGCGTGATCGGCACCAGCCGATGGGTCTCGGCCAGCACTCGTAGCTCGTCGCGGGTGATCACGGACCTACTCGCAGCGGCGCGGCGTCGAAGCAGGACCGG
>JAODNL010000452.1 GCA_025465405.1 Pseudonocardiales bacterium
ATCTGGGTGTTCGGCAGCTTCGTCGCGGCCTTGCTTCCGCTCGCCGTCGGCCTGTCGTCGATCATCGGCACCATGGCCATCCTGCGCGGGCTGGCCAGCCTCACCGACGTCTCCATCTACGCGCTGAACATGACCACGGCCATGGGTCTCGCGCTGGCGATCGACTACAGCCTGTTCGTCGTGAGCCGCTACCGCGAGGAGATCCGCGCGGGCGCGCCTGCCGACGACGCGATCAGGATCACCATGCGCACAGCTGGACGCACCGTGCTGTTCTCGGCGCTCACCGTCGGCCTCGCGCTCGCCGCCATGCTCGTGTTTCCCGTCTACTTCTTGAGGTCGTTCGCGTATGCCGGCATCGCGGTCGTGGGTCTGGCCACCGTCGCCGCGCTGCTGCTCCTGCCCGCGCTGCTCACGGTGCTCGGCACCCGTGTCGACGCGCTCGACCTACGCGCCGCGGCGCGCCGAGTTCTCCGCCGTCCCGCGCCGACCGTGAAGCCGGTCGAGCAGAGCTTCTGGTACCGGTTCGCGACGGCCGTGATGCGCCGGGCCCTGCCGATCGGCCTGCTCGTCACCGCGATCCTGGTCGGCCTCGGGTTGCCGTTCCTGCACGCCCGCTTCGGGTATCCCGACGACCACGTCGTGCCCAAGACGCAGGCGGTGCATCAGGTGGGCGACGATCTGCGCAACCGCTTCAGCACGAACGCGGGGTCGACGATCAGCATCGTCGCCGCGGACACGTCTTCGGCGCCGGCCGCGCTCGACAGCTACGCGACCGCGGTGTCGCGCGTCAGCGACATCACGTCGGTCAGTTCGGCCAGCGGCACGTACGTCGGCGGTCGGCGCGTCGCGGCGGGCGACCCCACGAAGACGGCCGGCCATGCCAGTTACTTCGATTTGCAGACCGGCGCCGATGCTCAGTCCGACCGAGCAAAGCAGGTACTCACCGATCTGCGGCGCGTGCCTGCGCCCTGGCGAGTGCAGTTCACCGGTCAGACGGCGATCAACCAGGACAGCCTGCACTCGCTCGCGGTCACCATGCCGATCGCGATCGTGCTGATCGCCCTGGCCACATTCGTGGTGCTGTTCCTGTTCACGGGCAGCATCGTGCTCCCGATCAAGGCATTGATCCTGAACACGCTGTCGCTCTCGGCGACGTTCGGGGCCATGGTGTGGGTCTTCCAGGAAGGTCATCTCGGCTCGCTGTTCCCGGACCTGACGACCACCGGCTACCTGGTGCCGACGATGCCACCACTGATGTTCTGCGTGGCCTTCGGCCTGTCCATGGACTACGAGGTGTTCCTGCTGTCGCGCATCCGTGAATCGTGGCTCGAGTCCGGCCGTACCTCGGCGGACAACACCCGAGCCGTGGCGCTGGGGCTCGGGCGCACGGGCCGGATCGTCACCGCGGCAGCGCTGCTGATGGCCATCGTGTTCGCCGCGATCGCCAACGCCCGCGTCTCGTTCATGATGCTCTTCGGCACGGGGCTTACCCTCGCGGTACTGATGGACGCGACGATCGTGCGAGGGGTCCT
The DNA here is from genome assembly GCA_025465405.1 of Pseudonocardiales bacterium. GTDB lineage: Bacteria > Actinomycetota > Actinomycetes > Mycobacteriales > Jatrophihabitantaceae > RYN-117. The sequence continues at coordinate 1,533 of JAODNL010000452.1, forward strand.
GGTGCCTGCCTTCATGCGGCTCGCCGGCCGATGGAACTGGTGGGCGCCGAAGCCGCTGGCCCGGCTGCACCAACGCTTCGGCCTCGCCGAGTCTCCCGCGGACCTCGCCGCGCCGTCACGCGATCCCGAACTAGCCGCGCGATGAGCGGAGAGACCGTCAGGCGCAGGCGCGCGCAACGAGGAAGCGGCGAGCTGCTGCGAGCCGAGATCGTCGCGGCGGCGAAGGAGCTTCTCGCCAATGCTCGCAATGTGGACGCGGTGTCGATGCGGGCCGTCGCTGACGCGGTGGGCGTCACGCCGCCGTCGATCTACCTGCATTTCGCGGACAAGGACGCGTTGCTCGACGCCGTCGTCTCGGACGTCTTCGCCGAGCTGGACACCGTGATCCAAGCCGCGGGGGCCGCGGTGCCCGACGACGCGCCCCTGACCCGGCTGAAGACCCAAGGGCTGGCCTACGTCCATTTCGCCGTCGATCATCCGGAGCACTACCGCATCGCCGCCATGGAACCGTGCGTCGTTCCGCCCAACGTCGACGACGTGATCAGGACCGGCGCGTTCGTGCACTTCACCGAGACGGTGCTCGCCTGCATGAAGGCCGGCATCTTCGCCGACGGCGACCCGGTTCCGGTCGCCCTCGACCTGTGGGCGGCGGCGCATGGCATTGCCGCGCTCATGATTGCGAAGCCGTACCTGCCCTGGGGCGACGTCGACGACATCGCCAACCGGGTGCTGCGGGCGGCGGCGATCGGGCGCGCAGTCAACGACGTGCTGGGCGGCGACGTCGACACCGAGGCGTTCACCGCCTGGGTCCGCACCCAGGCGCCCGCTAAGCGGTCTCGGGAGCGCCGACGGCCTTGACCCGGTCTTCGAACTTGGTCGACAGCACGACGGTCGTCCGGGTGCGCGCCACGCCCTTCATCGCGTTGAGCGCACGGATCGCTGATTCGAGCCCGGCGACATCCGGCACCCGGACCTTCACCACGAACGTCTCCTCGCCGGCGACGAACCAGCAGTGCTCGACCGCGTCGAGCGCCGCGAGCTGCTCGGCTACCTCGTCGTCGTTGGCGCTGTCGGTCAGGAAGATGCCGACAAGTGCGTTCATCGCGTAGCCGAGCGATTCCGGCGCGACGGCGGCGTGGTATCCGGTGATCACACCGGCGGCTTCCAGCTTGGCCACCCGTTCGTGCACGGCAGGCGCGCTGAGATT
>JAODNL010000473.1 GCA_025465405.1 Pseudonocardiales bacterium
GACACCGAGGTGCCGGAACAGGCTGGCGACCGGGCGTGACGCGCCGACGCCGAAGTTCTTGCCGGCAATGACCATGTCGCCGGCCCGGACCTCGTCGGTCCAGCCCGGTCGGATCTCGTAGAACACCAATTTGGACGCTTCCGGGATGTCGAGCTTCATGGCGTGGGCCGGGTACATGGCGTCGGTGTTGATCGAGTCTCCGAACACCCAGACCCGGCCCGAGATCCGGGTGCTCATGCGGTGAGACTCGTCGGATCGGCGATCACGCCGGCGATGGCCGAGGCGGCGACGGTGGCTGGCGAAGCCATGTAGATCTCGGCGTCGGTGCTACCCATGCGGCCTTTGAAGTTGCGGGTACTAGAGGTGATGCACACCTCGCCGGGCCCGATGACGCCCATGTGGTAGCCGAAGCAGGCGCCACAGGTGGAGTTGGTGACGACGCCCCCGGCGTCCGCGATGTCCTGCAGGTAGCCCAATCGCATCGCGTCGCGGTACACCGTTTGGGAGGCAGGGGTGACGAGCAGCCGAACCCCGTCGGCGACGGTCCGCCCGCGCAGTATCTCCGCGGCGATGCGGAGGTCATCGAGTTGGCCGTTGGCGCACGACCCGATGAACGCCTGGTCGATCTTGCGTCGTTCCACGACCGACACCGGCGACCCGTTGCGGCTGACCGTTCCGGGGCGGGCGACGTAGGGTTCCAGCGCTGACAGGTCGACGTGGCGGACGTCGACGTAGGACGCGTCCGGATCGGCGTTGGCCGCGACGTAGTCGCTGATGCCACGTTCGGTAAGGAACTCGCGCAGTACATCGTCGACGCCGAAGGTGCTGAAGTCCGCGGAGATCTCCGCGCCCTGAGTGGCGATCGTGCGCCGATCGTTCATCGGGATGCTGCCCAGGCCGGGTCCACCGAACTCGAGGTTGTGGTTCGTCGCGTCGCCGTACTCGTTCGCGATGTACAGAAAGATGTCCTTGCCGCTGACGGGGTCAGGTCGGGTGCCCTCGAACTCGTAACGGATGGTCGGGGCGATCTGGAACCAGGTGGCGCCGGTGCACAGGATCGAGTAGACCTCGGCGGGCCCGAGGCCGCGGGCTGCAGTGTTGTACGCACCGCCGGCGCACGTGTGCGAGTCCGTACACGCCAGCACCTCCCCGGGACGTGCCAAGCCGTTCTCGGCGATCACCTGATGACAGATGCCGTGCCGGCCGACGTCGAAGAACCGCTTGACGCCGAAGTCGGCGACGAACGCGCGCGCCCGCGGACCGCCTTCCGCGTCCTTCAATGTGGGCGCCGGCACGGCGTGATCCATGATGACCGCGACTTTGTCGGGATCATGGATACGAGTCGGCGCCAGCCACAGTGTCGCGAACTGCAAGTCGATCATCACGCACATGTCGACCTCGACTGTGACTGTGTCGCCGACGCTCACTTGAGCCAGTCCGGCTTTGCGGGCCAGCAGGTTCTCGATCATGGTCATGCCCACTACTCACGCCCCAAGCTGTCGGCGAAGCGGGCACCGATCTCCGACCACTCGGCCAAGCCGACAAGGTTGAAGAACTCCGACGGCTTGCTCGGCAGCCATTGAGCCGGGTCCTTCCCCGCCAGATCGGCCAGGCCGGACAGCATCGCCAGCGCCGCTGCGCCGAGCGGCACCGACGGGTGGATCGCGATCGCGTAGCCCAGTTGCTGCAGGCGCTCAGTGGATTCCAGCGGAGTCAGGCCACCGATGACGAGGTTGATGAGCAGAGGACAAGTGATCTCTTTGGCGATTCGCTCGATCTCGTCCGTCCCCTCCGGGGCTTCTACGAAGATCACGTCTGCGCCCGCCGCGGCGTAGGCGTTGGCCCGCGCGATCGCTTCGTCCAACCCGAGCGGGCCGCGGGCATCGGTGCGGGCGACGATCACGAGGTCCGGATCGGAGCGAGCCTCGAGCGCCGCTTCGATCCTGCGGACGAACTCCGCCGTGCTGATGAGCTCCTTGTCCGGCAGGTGGCCGCATTTCTTCGGGAACGCCTGGTCCTCGAGTTGGATCGCAGCTACGCCGGCGGCCTCGTACTCCCGGACGGTCCGCACCACGTTGAGCGGTGCGCCGTATCCCGTATCGGCGTCAGCGATCAGGGGTATGTCGCCGACCGCGCGTACGAGCACGCGGGCACGCTCGACCATTTCAGTCATGGTGAGCACACCGATGTCGGGTAGCCCGAACCCGGAGGCGGCTACTCCTGCGCCGGTCATATAGGCGGCCGAGAAGCCGAGCCGGGACACCAAGGAAGCCGAGATTCCGTCGAACACGCCGGGTGCGACGACCAGCTCACCGCTGGCCAGCTGCGCGCGGAGAGCAGCGCGAGGGTTAGCGGCAATCATCGGGGTCGCTCCGTTCCTTCGAGGGCACCGGCAACCGGGTCGGCCAGCAGCCGGATGAATTCGCCGAGATCGGCGAGCGTGTCGAGGTTGAGGACAGCCGTCTGTATCGCGTCCAGGCGTTCCCTCGGCAGTCAGCGATCCATGCCGCCGCCGGCACCGGTACCCAGTCATTGCCCACGGCGCCAGTGAACGGTGCGGGACCTACTTGGACGTCAAGATTGATGGAAACTGGCCTCAGGTGAGGGGTGAAGATGGAAACTTAGCGATCTGCCGCTTGCGCTGACGGTTCCGCCCACGGATCGACGGGCACGACCGTGGTTGCATGCCCAGCCAGGTCGAGGACGCGCCCCCACGATTTGACCGCGCGCAGAACTGGACGCCGATCGATGATCGTCACCTCGGGCAGTCGCGTCCGGATCCGCTCCAGTAAGGCGTCGTGTTCGTCGAGGCGGTGAAGCTGTGCCTCGAGGAACAGGTTCGCCGGGCCGAACGCAGCGAGACAGAACCGCGTCTCAGGCCAACTCGAAAGCTCGTCCCCGACCTGGTCGACACAGGCGTCGTCGACCCCAAGCCACAACGCAACTTGAGCCGGCCAGCCGCCCTCGCCGCGGGTGAAGTCGGTCCGCAACGCGATGACCCCGTCACGGGTCAAGGTGGTCAACCGACGCTTGGCCGGTTGCTCGGACACGCCGAGCTCGGTCGCGAGATCCCG
>JAODNL010000484.1 GCA_025465405.1 Pseudonocardiales bacterium
TCAACCGCTGAGGCAGACGGTCGGAGGGACTACTGACCGGTCCCGCGCTCACTTCGTGGCTGGGCAGTAGGCGGAGTGGCTCCACTCCGTCACGATTCGCCCATCGGGGAGTTGCCTCGATCCGGACGCAGCCAGCGCCTGGTTGGCCCGTACCCGCGACCGCCAGGTTCCGCAGGCGCTGGCGTCGGCCTGAATGGCTCAGTGCGCCGACCAGGGCTGCCAGAAGCAGGCCTGGTGCGAATGCCACGGCCATCGTTCGAGCCAGCGGCATCAGTCCGACGAAAGCACCGAACGCCGCGGACCATCGCAGGGACGCGTGACCATGTGATCTGACGAGGCAATAGAGGGCGCAACAGTCACCGCGGTCGCCGGCGCGGACAAGTGGTAGTCCCGGGAGTAGTTGAGCACGACGGGTGCGGTGGCGGTCAGCGCGGTTGCCGCCCATGCCGCTCGTCGTGACGTCAGCCGCGCCGTGCGAGGGCGAACGTGACGGCGATCGTGATCAGACTGAACAGCAGCGGGGCAAGGAGTGCAGCCATCGCCCGATGCCCGAAGACGAGGTACAGCGGCGTGGTTGCCGCGGTCATCAACGGGGCCTGTCCCACTGGCGCCTCGACAGCGCGCACCCAACCGAACAGTCCACCGCGTGTCAGACCGTGCAGGTCGTTAAGTGAAAGCTTCAGGTAGCCGGACTCGTCGATGTCGAATGGTTGGTTCCGCCGATACGCCAGGTCCCAACCGATCGACGAGACGGTGAACGCCGCCAGCGTCAGACCCAGGACGACGCGTTCGGTCCACGGAAACCGTGCGCAACGCATGATCGACGTGACCCGGCCCATGCGCGGCGACCCTACTGGATCATCGAAGAGTCGTGCGGTCGGTGACCCCACCAGCCAAATATGTATCGCCGACCAGGCGTAGTGCTAGTTGTTGATCATGGATCACCGAGGCCGATCGATCTGGCCGGGCTGCCTTTCCTTGACACCTGATCTCCTGTGGCTCCCAGCGGGCCTCGCAGTCCGATATCCGGTCACGGAGCGGAACGGCTGTGGTCGCGTTTCGCCCGAGCCGACGGCGCCGGCTCGCGCAGGACGAGTCTGCCGAGGTAACGGCACGCGCGCAGTGCGAGCTCGACGTCAGCGCGCCGCTCGTCGATGGGCGCGCCCAGCGCCTCCTCCGCCTTTCCCACCCGGTACTGCGCGGTGTTCTTGTGCAGCATCATTCGCTTGGCGGTAACCGTGTAGCTGCCTGTCGTCAGGTATGTCAGCAGCGTCTCGCGCAGTCGAGCGTTCGGCTCGTCGTCGATCGCCAGGTCGTTCAGCGTGGCGGTCACCCAACGACGGGCAGCATCGCGGTCGGCACAGATCAGGGCGAGAGCACCGACCTCTGCGAACGTGGTTACGCGGGCGCCGGGACTCGCGGCGAGCGCGAGACCGTACGTGCGCTGCGCCTGGTCATGGGTCTGCCGGAATCCGTCGAGCCCGACGGCCGGCTCGCCGACCGCAACTCGCACCGCACCAACTCCGTCGTCGAACGCAACCTCCAGCATCTCGCGACTGATCTCCGCGTCACTCGCGAGCGGCAGCCAGATCCATGCGAGTGCCTCGTCCCGTGGTACGAACAGCGGCCTTCCACGCGCCTCGAGCGCCCGTGCGGCCTGGGCGGCCACTTGCTCGAGGCGCGTCAAGCCGTGCACTCCACCCGACTCGCCGAACAGCCACGCGACGACGCCGAGATGCTTTCGTCGGAGCCGGTAACCCAGCGCCGACTCGGCCACGTCGACGTCGGCAGCGCTGTCGGTGAGCAGCGCGCGCACCCGTGCGGCATGACCCGCTGCCCGCGCGAGCAGCCACTGGTCACGTTCGCGTTGATAGGTCGTGATCACCTGCTCCACGACCCGGTCGATGTAGTCGAAGCTCACCGCAACGATGCGCGAAATGACCGCTGCAGTCACTGCGCCGTCGTAGGAACGTGTTGCGACCTCCTCGACGCAGGTGGCGAGGAACTGAGCGTGTCCAATGCGGTATGTGCGTGCCAGCGCGACGATCGAGATCTCTCGCTGGGCCAAGCGTCGCACATACTCGTGTGCGGCGGCCGGCGCATCGACGTTGTCGATCACGGTCCCGTGCTCGAGCGCGTGCAGCACGGTCATCACGTTCTCCGCGACACTGGAACCGAGCAGCTTCTCGAGCGTGTCGTCGCCGCGCAGCTCCGGCATGCTCGCCGTGATCCGTTGCCTGATCTCCCGAGTCAGCTCGACCTGCCTCGCGCCGACAGCTGCGGACACGTCTGACAGCTCGCGCTCGACCGCGGCGCCGCTCTCTACCACCGGGCAAGCGTATGGCTACTCCCTTGTTTCAGACGCACGAAGGCGGCCCAGAACATTGTTTTCCGGCACGGTGCCGCCGCCATCTGCCATCCATACCGTGGGGGCCGAGTCCGAAAAGACGGATTCGAGGCACAACTTCACCCGCCGGCGCCACCGCCCCGGCACAACCCGAAGGAGTGGACATGAAGCCACTGTCCGAACAGCTCACCGAGCTCGCGGCCCGCGCAAAGAGGTCCGAGGACTTTGTGAACGCGGCCCGCGCGAAGAACCGCACCTACCTCGACGACCAGCGCGTGACGCTGAAGAAGTCGATCGCCACCGGCAAGGCCCGGATGAGTGCCGATGCGGCCGTCGCGCAGGACAAGTCCCGCACGTGGTGGAACGACACCCGGCAGTCGATCGATGAGCGAGTCGCGGAGCTTCGTGCCGAGCGCGACGACCACCGCGCGGCACACGACCTGAAGAAGGCGGAGCGCCGTGCTGAGGACGCCGAAGAGGACGCGGCCTACGCCGTCGACTTCGCGCTCCAGATGCTGGACGAGGCGGAGTACGCGGTGGCCGACGCCACTCTTGCCCGTATCGACGCCGACGAGCTCGCCGCGAGCGAGCCCGTCTGAAAGCGAGGGCGTCGGTCATGACCGCCACCACTGCACAACACCCGGTCGTCGAGGCCGAGGCGAGCCGGCGACAGGAGAACGGGCAGCTGCGCATCGCGGACGCGATCACGGCGTTCGCGGGGTCTATGCAGTTCGTCTACCTGCACGCGCTGCTCTTCGCGGGATGGATGATCTGGCTGGAGTCGAGCCCGTGGCCGACGCTCACGCTGTTCGTCTCACTGGAGGCGATCTTCCTGTCGACGTTCGTGATGATCGGGCAGAACCGGCAGGCGGACTTCTCCCAGGCCAAGGCGAACCATGACTTCTCCGTCGCCGAACACGAGCTGCACGAGAACACCGAGATCACGCGGCTCGTCCAGCAACTCACCGTTGAAATACACAACCACTACGTCCGCCGTGCGCGGGCCGATTCGCAAGCAGCAGAAGGGGAAAGACAATGACGAACTCGATACTTCGCGATGCGAAGGAGCGGGTCGAGGACGGTCCGCTCGGCCGGTTCCTCGCGCCCGTGACCGACAACTGGTGGCTGCTCCTGATCACCGGCGTCGCTTGGCTCCTCGTGTCGATCGTGATCTTCCGGTTCGACTACACGACGGTGGCGGCCGTGTCGGTGCTGTTCGGCATCATCGCGCTCGGCGCGGCCGCGAACGAGGTACTCCTGGCCACCGTCTCGTCGAAGGGATGGCGAGTCGCGTATCTAGTGATGGCGGGGCTGTCGTTCGTCGTCGGCATCGTCTCGTTCATCCATCCAGGCGACACGTTCGTCGCGCTGGCGGCACTCGTCAGCTTCTACCTTGTGTTCCGCGGTTCGTTCGACCTGATCATGGCCTTCTCACTGAGCCGCTACCTGCCCGGCTGGTGGTTGCTCGTGATCACCGCCATCGCAGAGCTGCTGATCGGGTTCTGGGCAGCGGGTTCGTGGAACAACTCTGTGGTCGTGCTCGTGGCGTGGGTCGGCGCAGCGGCGCTGACGCGGGGGATCACCGAGATCGTCGGCGCGTTCCAACTCCGCGACGTCGGCCGCACAGCGTAAGACCGTCTTGGTCGGCTGGCGGGATTCGAACCCACGGCCTCTTCGTCCCGAACTTCGCGCAGCTGCTCCACCAGGGGTGGTCACCCTGGCCACGGGGAGCTGAATGGTCAGGATGACTAGTCAGCGGTGTTGGCGCTGCAGTACTTCGCTGCTGTACCGACGCTGTGCTCGATTCACAGCACGATGGCCCTCCCCGTGCTTCACGCAGGCGCCGTCTCTGACCTTTCCGCGCGTCGGGTTCGGATGCGACAGACCAAGGTGGAGCTCAGGTGACGGTGATCGTCATGTCCATGCCTCGGTCCTTGTGGCTGTCCACCGAGCACCACAGCTCGTAGGAGCCCTTCTGCAGGATGACGGTCACGTTGCCTGTCCCGCCTCCGGGCAACGTCGGGGATGCCTGCTTGTCCACCCCCGGACCCTCGATGGTCAGGTTGTGCGGAAACTTGCCGGTGTTGTGAACCGTGAACGTGTACGTGCCGGCCTTGAACGCCTTGGCCGACAGCGTGATCGAGAACTCCTGCTCGGTAGCGGTTACGGCCGTACCGGCAGCCACAGCACCGCCCTGAGAGCTCGACGCGCTCGGCTTAGCCCCGCCGCCGGCGGCTACCGACGACGACGACGCAGACGCAGGCGCGGTCGTGCTCGACGCGGCGCCACCGCCGTTCGCACCGCCCCCTTTGCTCGACGAACAACCCGCGGCCAGCAATGCCGCCGAGATGAAGACGGCCGTGACCGAGGCCGTCTTGTAGTTCAGTTTGCTCATGACCGTGCTCCCTCGTGACGGTGCGGGTCGAACGACCTATCACTAGCTGCTACGGACCGAACGCCGCATTGGTTCGACGCGGCGGGTCACAACTGCGACACGACCGGGCTCGCACTCTCTCGCTGTAGAAGCCGCTCTGGTGGGCTCGAAGCGCTGCTGGTGCGCCGCCCGTACCTCGGCGGATGAGATTTACGGGGAGCCGGTTGCATCCGCGAACGAGTGGTGCTCGTGCGTGACGACCCATCGCTCGTCTGTCTTGCGCAGGCCGACCGTGAGCCGCAGCCGTTGTTCGGGCTCGCGATCGAAGTCCTGCGGTGTGCCGCACCGCAGCAGCGCGACCGCGAAGGCGACGTCGCTGCCTGCCGTGACCTTTAGCGATTCGATCTCGAACACCGCACCGGAGGCTTGCCACTCGAAGAAGCCGGGCCAGGTGTCGCGGTAAGCGGCTAGCCCGTGCACGGGGCCGGCGCACGAATTCATCGCAGCGCGCCATGCTTGGCGCGTGACGGCGCCCATCGGCCTGCTCGATGCCGCGCGGTCCGGCAACGCCGATGCGTTCGAGCAGCTGGTCGCGCCGTACCGGGGCGAGCTCCAGGCACACTGCTACCGGATGCTCGGCTCGTTACACGACGCCGAGGACGCGATGCAGGACAGCCTGCTTGGCGCGTGGCGCAGCGTCGACGAACGCGGCTACGTCCGCGCCTGGCTCTACAAGATCGCGACCAACCGCCGCCTCACCGCCCTCGAGCGGAGCGCCCGGCGTGAGCTGCCCGTCGACCTCGCGCCCGGCACACCAACGACCGAGATCAGCTGGCTCGGGCCCTACCCCGACCCGTCGCCCGAGACGCACTACCTCGCCCGCGAGAGCATCGAACTCGCGTTCATCGTGGCGCTGCAGCACCTGTCCGCAATCCAGCGGGCGGCGCTGATCCTGCGCGAGGTCCTCGGGTTCTCAGCGGCCGAGGTAGCCGAACAGCTCGACACGTCCACCGCGTCCGTGAACAGTGCCCTGCAACGAGCCCGCAAGGTCCTCGACACCACAGTGCCGACCCAACAGACGGTCCTGCGGGATCTCGGCGACGAGACTGTCCGATCGATCGTCACCCGCT
>JAODNL010000491.1 GCA_025465405.1 Pseudonocardiales bacterium
CGGGTGACGCTGGTGCGAGCAGGTACCAGCCGTGGCATCGGCGGTGAGGCCTATCCGCCGGGAACGCCGCCCCGCGGTGATGGCGCCTGCTTCCAACGAGGAGCGCAAGCCAGCCGAACACCCGAACCATGATCAGGCAAGGCAGTCGCACAGCCACAAACCCGATCATGTTCCAGCGCAGCGAACCGCAGCTCACAACGCCGCGCATCGAGTTCTGGCACGGCGCATGCAAGATACCGATCTTGTGCCGTACGAGCCGTGGATCCTGCGGGGTGCGGTCACACCTCGTCCAGGTTGATCGCGTTGGTTCGCGGACCCAGGCGCCATACGCTCACGGCGAGGATTGCGATCAGGACTGCGCAGCAGGAGTAGACGACGCCGGGGCCGGCGGTGTCGAGCAACGGGACCGCGACGAACGGCAGGACTGCCGCCACGAATCGCGAGAGGGAATAGGTGCCACCGACCATTCTGGCTCGCACGAGGGTGGGGAACAGCTCCGCGCAGTAGGCGCGCGAGACGGTGGCCTGGACGACGTTCACCAGACCCGTGAGGAAGCCGGCAGCGACGATGAGCCAGGTCTGGTTGGCCAGGCCGAAGACCAGCCCGAAGATCGCGACGAGAACCGTGGTGGCGATGACAAGGGTGCGCCGCTGGATACGCTCGGCCACAAGCGTCAGGACCAGGCATCCGGCAGGGTAGCCCAGCGCGGTCAGCGCCGAGAAGGCCAGCGAGTCGACGACCTCGTAGCCTTTGGCGAGTAGGACCAGCGGAGCCAGCGAGGCGAAGCCGTAGAAGCCGACCGGGCCGATGCCCTGCAGCAGCATCGCCAGTGCCAGCCGCCGACGCGCAACCGCTGCCGGCAATGAGCCCTGCGGTCGGGAGTTCGGGACGACGGGGTTGTCGGCCGCTCCGATGCCCGCCTGGTCGAGAACGGCGCCGGCTTCGTCGAGGCGACCGTGTGTCGCGAGCCACCGGGGCGACTCCGGCAGCCGGCGCCGGATCAGCCAGACGAACACCGCGCCCGTCGCGCTGAGCGCGATGAGCACCCGCCAGCTTGAGGTGCCCAGCATGTGGTGCGGCAGAAGCGTGGCGAGTATCGCGCCGACCGGGACGCCGAGCATGCCGAAGAGGTAGACCCTGGCGAGCATCCGTCCGCGGGCGCGCGCGGGCATCAGTTCGGTGGTGTATGTGTCGACCAGGGTCAGTTCCGCGCCCAGGCCGATCCCGACGAGAAAGCGGATGACGACCAGAGCAGCCAACGAGGGTGCGAAAGCACAGATGAGCGACAGGGCCGCGTAGACGAACAGGTTGATCTGGAACATCCGGCGCCGGCCCAGCCGGTCAGCGTAGCGAGACAGCACAATCGCGCCGACGAACTCCCCGGCGAAGGCGCAGGCGATCACTGCGGCCTTCTCTGCCGACGTGTCGACCCAGGTCGTCGGGAGCAGCGTGACGATCAGGCTGCCGAGGGCGACTTCGAAGAAGTTGAAGAAGCATCCGACGCCAAGCAGCCGGGCGACGTTGCGATGCCAGCGCCCGACCGGCGTGCCGTCCATGCGGGCCTGGATCGTGGCAGCTCCGGCGGCGCTGACGGAGAGTGCGGTCATCAGGCTTCCCCGTTTCATTATGTGTAGAGTAGGTTACAGATAATGAACAGGGTCGTGTCGGACGGCGCTCCTGTCAAGAGTTTCGATGAAAGGTTGCGACGATGCCGGGACTGCCTGAACAGACCCCGATGGAGGGTGGTGCCACCGCCCGCCGGGCCCTTCGGATCCTGGAGGCGGTTGCTACGGCCGAGGGGCGAGCGACTGTCGATGACCTCGCCGCGGCAGTCGGTCTCAACAAGAGCACCGCTTACCGGCTCGCACGGGTCCTGCAGGACGAGGCTTACCTTGAGCGGACGGAGGAGGGGTACCGTCTGGGCAGCCGCATGGTCGGCCTGGCCGCTGTTGCACTTCCGCAGCTCGATGTGTATGCGGCGACGCGGCCGGTCCTGCGCCGGTTGTCCGTTGCGAGCGGTGAGACCGTGACGCTGCATCGTCGCGCGGGCGACCTGGGCATCCTTGTGCTCGCCGAGGAGAACGACGAGCACATGTTGCGTTTCGTGGCCCGCATAGGCGAGGCCACCCCCCTGGTGCGGGGCAGTGCTGGGCTAGCCATGCTCACAGCTCTGCCCGATCAGGAGCAAGACGCGCTGCTCGCCCGTGGTGTCGGTGCCGAGCGACGGGGTGAATTGCGCGAGCAGATCGAGCAGATTCGCCGCGACGGTTGGGCGCTGTCCGAAGGCGCCAATCACCCCGGCGCGAGCGGCATCGCTGTGGCCATCCCGTCCGTGGACACCGCAGTCCAGGTCGCGGTTGCCGTCTCGGGGCCCAGCGAACGGTGGACCCGGGACAAGCGCCGAGCTTTCGCCCAGCGGCTGATCGACGCCCGTGACGAACTCGGACGGCTTTTCGCTACGTCCGGCTCGGTGGTGTTGCGGTGAGCGCTGAGGCAGCACACCCGGTCTCCCCTACTCGTGACCTCGCGGTGTGGGTCTCGGCCCTGGGTTGGGAGCAGGTGCCCGAGCGGGTGCGCATCCGTGCCGTGCATCTGCTGCTCGACGGCATCGGCTGCGCCTTGGTTGGGGCGCAGCTGCCATGGTCTCGGATCGCGACAGACGCCGTCCTCGGCCTTGAGGGTGCAGGTGAGGCCGTGGTCATCGGCACCGGCCGCACCACGAGCCTGCCGGGGGCCGTGCTGCTCAACAGTAGCTTCATCCAAGGCTTCGAACTCGACGACTTCCACCCGCTGGCCCCTCTGCACAGCGCCTCTCTGCTGATCCCGGCGCTGTTGTCGACGGTGGGCCACCTGGGCCGGCCGGTCAGCGGCCGTGAACTGCTGCTGGCAGCCATCGCCGGCTTCGAGGTCGGCCCGCGGGTCGGCTATGCCCTCGGCGGAACACAGATGCTCTCCCGCGGCTGGCATTCCGGTGCCGTGTTCGGCACGCATGCCGCCGCCATGGCCTCGGGCCGGCTTCGCGGTCTTGACGTCGACCGGCTTGAGGACGCGCTGGGTTTCGCGGCGACCCAGTCAGCGGGCCTGATGTCGGCCCAGTTCGGCGCGATGGGCAAGCGGATGCAGCACGGGTTCGCTGCCCGCAACGGCTTCTACGCCGCGGGCCTCGCCGAAGGCGGCTACACCGGCATCAAAGCAGTCTTCGAGCGTGAGTACGGCGGGTTCCTGTCGGTCTTCGGCCAGGGCCACCACACGGACGCGACAAGGATCACCCACGGCCTGGGTACCCAGTGGGAGACCGAGATCATCATGGTCAAGTCCTATGCCGTCATGGGTGGGCTTCACGGGGCGGTACAGGCGGCCCAGCAGCTGCGCGACCGCGTTGACGTGACGAAAATCGACAGGATCGATCTGCGCGTGGGCGACGTGGTCTACCACCACGGCTGGTGGGAGCCCGAGCGCCCGCTGACCGCGGTCGGGGGACAGATGAACATCGGCTATGCCACCGCGGTGACCCTCCTGGACGGCAACGCCCTGCCAGAGCAGTTCACGGCGCAGCGACTCGACGCTGACGATGTGTGGCAGTTGCTGCAACGCACCCACGTGACACTTGACCGCAGCATCGACGCGCTCCCGCCCGCCGAGCGCTTCCAGACACACCTCCACATCACGATGCGTGATGGGCGCGCCGAGTCCGAGGTCGTGATCAGCCCGCATGGCAGCCCAACCGACCCGGTGACCAACCACGAGATCGTCGACAAGTACCGGGCACTGGCGTCCCGCGTGGTTGGCACCCGGCGGATGGCCGCCATCGAGCAGACGGTCCTGACGCTACCCGAGCTTCGTGATGTCACACCGCTCATCGACCTGCTGTCCGCGCCGGTGGGCCGGGCACTGGACTGAACCCACCTCCACAAGAACCAGCTGAAAGGACCACTATGGCCGCAACAGCCGCGCGCACCGCGTTGCGCGCGATGATCGACACAGGCGAACTCGTCGTCGCTCCCGGCGTCTTCGACGGACTGTCGGCCTGCATCGCTGCCCGCGTGGGCAGTCACGCCGCATATCTCACGGGCGCGGGCGTGGCCGCCAGCGGCTTCGGGCTGCCCGACATCGGCCTGATCACCTCCACGGAGATGGTGGAAAGGGCCCGTGTCATCGTGCGCGCCAGCGGTGACTTGCCGGTCATCGCCGATGCCGACACCGGCTACGGCACCACCCTCAACGTCGTACGCACCGTCCAGGAGTACGAAGCCGCCGGAGTCGCCGCGATCCAGATCGAGGACCAAGCGTTCCCGAAGAGATGCGGCCACCTGCCGGACAAAGAGCTCGTGAGCGCCGAGGAGTTCATCGACAAGATCGCGGCTGCTCGGGAGGCCCGCACCGATGCGGATCTGCTCATCGTGGCACGCACCGACGCACGTGGCCCGCTGGGACTGAACGAGGCCATCCGTCGCGCGAACCTGTACGCCGGCGCCGGCGCCGATGTGGTCTTCATCGAGGCACCGGAAAGCGTCGAGGAGATCGAGCAGATAGCCGCCGAGGTGTCAGCCCCGAAACTCATCAACCTCGTCCTGGGTGGACTCACTCCGGCCGAGTCAGGCGACCGGCTGCGCGAACTCGGCTATGCCATCGCCATCCACCCGTCGGCCGGGCTGGCTCATGCCGCGCTGGGCATGCTCAACGCGTTCTGTGAACTGGCGGGAACGACGCCCGCGCGGTTCGT
>JAODNL010000494.1 GCA_025465405.1 Pseudonocardiales bacterium
GTACGCACGGCCGACGGAACTCTGCCGTCGGCCGAGGGCTGAATCAGCAGAACCGGGGTGTAGGGCCCAATCGCCCTGCACCCCGGGACTCGCCCCACGCAGACCGTCCCTTTTGCATATTCCGCCCTGCCGAGGCGCCCGTCGCAGACGGGTCCGGGTTCAGCCGTCGTTGACAACACGTGCCCGGCTTCCAGCCTCATGGAGCCATCAACGGGCATGGCTGTCACCGTCCTCACTATGTGAACCGGTCCTCACCGCTTCGAGCGCCACCCGGCCTGCCGGGCATCGGGATCGACAGTTTTTGTCGGCGTTACTCGAAGGGCTGGGGCGGGTTCTCGCCGGGTGCCAGACGCACCAGCAGGCGGCCGAGCCCGGCGCGGGTCGCGATGACGAGGAGTCGGTCGGTGCGGGCGAGTTTGCGGCCGGACGGTGGCGACCACAGCACCTGCTCGCCACGGCCGGTGCGTACGCCGAGCAGACGAACCTCGTGCGGGCGGAACACCTCCGAGACCGGATGGAATTCAAGATCGGATCCGGGGCCCACCGGTAGGTCGGCGACCAGCAGGACGCGACGACCGACCGGGATGGTACCGATGACCGCGCGGCCGAGCATGGCAGCGGCGAAGGCCGGGGCGGCCAGGTAGGACACGCTGTGCGAGCGGATGCCGAAGGCGCGCTCGAGCCGACTGGCGAAGGCCCCGTCGAACAATCGCAAGACGACGCGCAGGTCAGGGTGGATCGCCTGACCGATCAGGGCCGCTTCGAGGTTGACGACGTCGTCGGTGGTGAGGACCACCAATGCCCGACACGTCTGTACGCCGGCGGTCCGCAGCGTCGCCTCGGTGTTGGAGTCGCCGATGACGAGCGGGATGCGTAGGTCCCGGGCCACGGCGATACCAGGGGCCTGCTCGTTGACGTCGACGGCGACGACATCGACACCGCTGTCGTGCAGAGCCCGGATGACGCGGGTACCGAAGTTTCCCAACCCGACCACCACGACGTGACCGGACATCGGTTCGGTGGGGCCGCCGGAGGCGAGTGCAAGTCGCGCGGCCACGCCGCCCTCGACCACCGCCGCCGTCAGGAGCGGAATGACCGCCACACTGACCAATGTCAGCAGAGTTTCGATGACCTGCAGTGCCGTTGGCGCCTGCGGGTCAGGGTTCGCCCCGGTAAGAGCGCTGAGGACCGTGACGTAGGTCGACTGCCACCACCCCAGGCTGGTCAGCGCGGCGATCGTCAGCGTCGCCGCGACCAGCACGGCCGCGAAGCCGGCGAGTGCGAGCCGTAGCCGACGCCACATCGCCCACACAAGGGTGCGCAACCGACCGGCCCCGCGGCGACGCGCTGGGCGGATGGATCGGTGCGGCTCGCTGCTGGCCAGTACGACGTCGGCGCGTTCCTCATCGGCGGGCAGGGTCTCCGGCACAGGGCCCCGGCAAGGTAGTGGAATGTCCTGGTTCGACTCATCTCGGGTAGGCACGCCCGGCGCGCCTGGACGCCGGGCAGCAGGCCCTGCTCGTCCTCGCGTATCTGCGCTACGGTGACACCTACACTCGGCTTGCCGCCGGGTTCCGCATCGGCGTGGCCGTCGCCTGGCGCTACGTCCACGAAGCGGTCGACCTGCTCGCCGCCACCGCACCGACCCCCGCCCTAGATCACGAAGCTCAGTAAGAGGACTTCTTCCGGGGTGTCGGCCTGTCCTCGCCCGTGGCCGTCCATTGCCGACCGATGGTTGCGACGGACTTCGGCGGTGGCACCTGCGGCACCTCGTACCCGAACGCCTCGACCCGCTCCGCCTGCTCCTTCGCCGTGGACACCCCGAACTGCTTATCCCGCTCGGCGACCAGCTCCAGGTCCGCCTGGCCGTCGCCGGTCAGTGACCACATCAGCAGCGGCTCGCCCAGCGGCACTGGGGTCGTCGGGTCGGGCCAGGTGTGCCACGTCTTGCCCCACGTGGTGAGCAGGTATGTCATGAAGTCCATCTCTGCCTGGTCGCTCATGACCGGGGCGACCAGCCCGCCGCCCAGCACCTCGTAGGTGTGCGGGTGCCAGTACTTCTTCTCGTCGTCCGGGAGGGACCGGAAAAGCTTGTCGGACACGATGTACTCGACGCCGAGCAACTTCGCCCCCGGGCCTACCGAGTCGTACAGGAGACACTGGTGCATCTCGTAGTCGCCCTCGCCCCGCATACCGCAGTAGTGCATGG
Organism: Pseudonocardiales bacterium; assembly: GCA_025465405.1. Classification (GTDB taxonomy): domain Bacteria; phylum Actinomycetota; class Actinomycetes; order Mycobacteriales; family Jatrophihabitantaceae; genus RYN-117. The sequence continues at coordinate 2,210 of JAODNL010000494.1, forward strand.
TGGTCACCTGGAACTCGGGGTTCTTCTTGGCAACGTGGAAGCCGCAGAAGAAATGGTCGTGGTTACTGATCGGGCCCATGACCTTGTCGACTTCTCGACGGTTCATCTGGTATTCCCCCTTCAGAACGTGCCCTGGCTCTCGCCGACCTGCCGTTCCTACCCCGACCGGGGGCGATCTACCAGCCAAACCGTTCGGCCGGTCACAGACGCCTCACGGGCGTTGAACAAACAGATAGGCCGCCACGACGACACCCAGCGCGGCCAGCGCCCTGTCACCAGGGCCTCGGCAAGGTCTCGGATTGTCCGTTTCATAGGTCGGTGATGCCGAGGATGCGCAGCGACCGGGTGGCGTCGCGGGCGTTGCGGCGTAGCGCTTTGGCGATGTTGTGGTGGCCGCGTAGCCGGAGGATGCCGATGGCGAGGTTGCGGAGGGCGGCCATGACTCGGGGTGCGTTGGCGGTGCGGACCTGGCTGGCGTCTTCGGCGTAGGTGGTGTCGCGGATGTGGTGCAGGGCCTCGATGCCCCAGTGCCCGCGGATGTAGTCGGCGAGGTGGGCGGGGCTGGCCTGCATCGCGGTGAGGTTGGTGATCGCGTAGACGGTCACGGTGCGCCAGCGGCGGCCGGTCAGCGTCCGGACCCGCCGGGTGACCCGGATGGCCTGGGCGGCGTGTGGGAACAGCAGGCCGGCCACGGTGACGACCTGGAGGCGGCGGATTTCGACCCGGCCGTGGCCCCGGTCGTGGATCTCGTCACCGGTGGGAACGTCTTTCCAGGGCAGGGCTTTGAGTTGACGACGCAGGCTGGGCTGGTTGCCTTTCACGATGAGCAGGTAGGCGGCCTTCTTCGCCGTGACCAGGTAGTCGGCGTGTTCGCGTTGGGTGTGTAACGCGTCCGCGGTGACCACGGTGCGGGTCAGGTCCAGGCCGTCGAGCAGGGGCTGGAACGCGGTGATCTCGTTGGTCTTGGCCTCGACGTCGACCTGCGCGAGAACCGCGTGGGTGGTGTGTTGCATCGCGGCGAGCAGATGGACCTGGCCGCGGTCGCGGTTGGCGCTGCCACGCAGGGTCTTGCCGTCCACGGCCACCGCCGGCCACGGATCGCGGGGCGTGGGCGGTTCGACCGCGGGCGGCGACGGTGGCGGGTGCAACGCGGAAAGCCACGCGCCGATCGTGGCGTCCAGCGCGTCGGCGTCGACCCGGGCGAGGACGCGACGCAGCGTCGTCTCCTGCGGCGCGACCGGCACTCCGGTCAACGGGTCGGGGCGTATCCCGAGCGCGCACAGCACATCGGCCGGCGCGTCGGCGGCCCACTCACCGATCGCGGCCAGCGACTTCGCCCCGGACAGCACCGCGCACACCGCCACCGCGAGGACCCCGACGAGCGGATGGCGCAGGCCACGACGATCCCGCGGATCCGTCAGCGCGGCCAGATGGGCCAGCAGACCGGGGCACTGCTCGAACGACACCGGCCCGCCACCATCCCGACGGTCGGCGATCCGAGCGATAGGAGAAGATATGGCGGCAGGCACGGTCTTCCGTCACGATCATTGGCTTCGACAACCAAATGATCACTGGGAGCCGTGCCTGCTCCCGTTCAGTAGCCACACCCGGCGCGCCTCACCCAAGATCGGCTAACCGGACATTCCGCTACCTTGCCGAGGCCCTGGTCTCCGGCACGGGGCGTCCTGTGGTGACCGCCAATCCACACACCACATCGGACGGCTCGACCTTGTCGCGGCTGACCACGTGCATGATGCGTCCGGGCAGGGTGATGAATGTCGGCAGGTCGCTGACGGCGGCGACGACGAAGGCCGGTGCCGCAATCTCGGCATCCGACAGGGTGACGCAGTTGTCGATCAGGCGTTGGAGTCCCTCGCCGAGCACCGGATTGAAGATCCGTGCCACGATCGGCACGTCGACCGTGAGCTCACGGATCAGCAGGGCCACATCCACGTTACCGACATCGTCCTGCGCCACCAGCGCGACGGCTTCGGCATCGAACACGCCCGCACGACGCAGCGCGTCGGCGTCCACACGCTCGGACTCCACCAGGCGTACTCCGGACTTGCGGGCCAGTGCCGGCGCCTGGCCCGTCGCGACGGCAGGCACCACCACCGACACCTCGGCGCCGTAGCGGTCGACCAACTCCTCAACCAGCCGCAACGTCAAGGCACTGTCGCCGCAGACCACGAAAGACCGCGGCGCGCCCGCGTCGTCATCAGCGTCGGACTCATCGGGCTGCGACACTGACTCATCGGTCACGGCGGCATCGTAGCGGCACTACATGACAACATTGGATCTCGGAAGCGTGCCGCGGGGATTCCTCAGTGAGCCGACGAAGGGCCGGCGTGTAGCCAGCGCCGGGCCTCGCCTGCAGTCACGACCGAACTCGCCGGACTAGCTGCGACGAGTTCGATACGGCTCGACGCCATAGAGTTACGGGCTGTACTCTCGGGACTCTCTGCACGGTCGAGGGCATTTTCACAGAAATCCGATCAAGGTGGTTGGCATAGGACTTAATTGAGCTTGCCGGGAGGAATGAGGTGGATCAGCAGGACGATCTGTTGGCGCCCTTGGCGTCGCCTGACAGGTTCCCCGAGAGGGTTAACGCCTTTGTCGCGCCGGTAGCGAACGAATCCGATGCCGTAGCTCAGGATCCGCTTGTACTCGCGGTGGCTGAGGCGGTGTACGAGGCGTTTGGCGACCTCGACGCCGACGGCGGTCTGACCCGCAGCGAACTCGCGGCAGCGTGTGCCAGGTCGGTTCCTGTTCAAGCATTTGATAGCAGATTCGGCCTTTTCGTATCAATGGGCTTACTTCGACGTAATCGCGAGAAGCCACACCAGCGGCGCTATGTGTTGAATCCAACGAGCGTGGCGGCGCTTCTTGTGTACGAGCGTCTTCGGGAAGTCGGTGGCGTTCAGGAGATCCTGGCATTGCTGGATCGCACCCGCCAGGAGTTGCTGACCGGCAAGATCACGCACGAGACACTGGTGAACCGCATGACGCGGGCTCGTAGAGGATTGTCTATCTTCGCCGGACACCTCCAGCACCTCGTCCGCGCCCGCCCCTGGGAAGAGCTGTTGGCCGAGC
>JAODNL010000536.1 GCA_025465405.1 Pseudonocardiales bacterium
GGGGTACGTCTTCCCGCCCAGGTCGCCCAGGGCAGTCAGGTCGCGACGATGATCGCCGAGCCCCTCCGGCTGACGATGACCAACCATCTGGCGCGGTCCAACCGGCTCGCCGGAGCGTGGTGGCCCTACAGCGGCGATCTGACGGTGGAGTTGCCCCCGCTGCTCGAGGTCGTCGCCCGGCGCATCGGGCGGATTCGTGGCGTACTGCTCAACCGCACCGAGTGGGCTTCGACCCCGCTGGACTGGTTTCCGGCCGACAGCCCCCGCACCCGGATCAGCTGGTACGGCCACCAGGATGCCGACGAGGCGATCCTCATCGGCGACAACGACAAGCGCGTCGATCTTCTGGTCATCCCGGCCTCCGCCGACGAGGCCGGCGCGGCCACCGCGATGAGCCTGGCCGCGCGACCGGGAAACGGCCGTAGCGGCACCGAAACGCTGCAGTTCACGGGTTGTGCGCAGGCTGTCCCGCTCCCACAGGTGGAATTCATCCAATAGGGGCACACTGCCGCGAGGAGGTCAACAGTGACACTCACCCGCCCTGCAGATGCGCCCCCCGCGGCGTTGTACGACGCACGTCGCGACGTCTACTACACCAAGCCGGCCCTTCGGGGCTGGATGCACCTGCTCTGGTTCGAGGCCTCGCTGGTCGTCGGCACGCTGCTGCTCGTGTACACCCACGGGGCCGTGCGGATCACCGCGGCCAGCGTGTACGCCGCGAGTGTCAGCGGCCTGTTCGGAACCAGCGCCCTGTATCACCGCGGGAACTGGAGCCAGCGCTGGAGCGCGCGACTGCAGCGGCTCGACCACATGATGATCCTGGTCCTGATCGCGGGAACCGCGACGCCGGCGTTCCTAGTCGCGGCCCACGGCGCCTATCGAGTGGCCGGGCTCAGCGTGATGTGGGGTCTCACCGCCGTCGCGGTGGCGCTGCGGATGGCCTGGATGGGCGCACCGGAGAAACTCGTCGGAGGGATCTTCCTGGGGGTCGGCTGGGCAGCGGCCATGGCGTTGCCGGCGGTGTGGATCAACGCCGGGGTCGTTCCGGCCGTGCTCCTGATCGTCGGCGGCATGCTCTACACCGCGGGCGCGCTGTCCTACCACCGGCGCCGGCCTGACCCGGCCCCTGCGGTGTTCGGCTACCACGAGGTGTTCCACAGCTACGTCTGCGTCGCCGCAGCGTGCCAATACGTCGGGATCGCTTTGTTCCTGGTGTAACCGTGGTGGCGGCACCTACGTCACAGGGCCACGATGGACCGATGACCGCAGCCGACGCTTCGCGCATGCACGTCACCCTGCACCTTCTTCACGATCCGGATGTGAGCTTCGACGCGGGTGAGCTGTGGCCACTGCACGGCGCGTACGCCCGATTCGGCAACGATCTGCCGTCCTTCGCCGAGGAGATCGGGCGGCGGCTGCACACCGAGGGATTCATCGGCTTCTCGCCCGAGCCGGACACCATCACGATCATCCCGGGGCACGTGGTGAGGCGCGTGGACTTCGTCCTGACGGCGCCGCTGCCGCCCGCCCAGTTTCCCGAGCAGTGAACGACCCGATCTTGATACCGAGAGCGCGCCATGACGCGCTCTCGGTATCAAGATCATGAGTCAGTTTGTGGAGACGAGGGGAATCGAACCCCTAACCCCCGCCTTGCAAAGGCGGTGCTCTGCCAATTGAGCTACGTCCCCGGGGGAACCGGGAAGTTCAGCGTGACGAGTCCGAGGTGGCTTCGCGCCACAGGGCGGCGTCGGCCTGGCCTCGGCGCCGCTTCAGTGCGGCCACCGCGGCGCCCGCGATCGCGACGGCGAGCAGCAGCGGCTTCTTCATGCTGACCACCCTCTCTCGTCGCGGCTCGCGGTGCGGTACTCGTGGGCTGGTGGGCCTGGGAGGACTTGAACCTCCGGCCTCATCCTTATCAGGGATGCGCTCTAACCGTCTGAGCTACAGGCCCGTGCTTTCGGGGTGCAAACGCGAAGAGTGAGCCTACCCGGCGCACTCGTCGCGCTCCACACCGGTGCGGCTACCGCTCCGACAGCGTGATCTCGACGCCACCGACCAGGTCGGCACACAGGTTGTAGACCACCGACCCGATCGTCGAGAGCGCGATGAACAGCACGATGTTGATGACGCCGACGATCGCCGCGCCGCCGAAGACGATGCCCGCGGTGACCGGCGCCTTCGACCCGGTGCCGTTGATGGTGGTCACCGTGTCGTTGATCTTGTTGATGACGCCGGACGCGTCCAGGACGCCGTAGAGGACGCCCACGACGATCAGCCACACGAAGAACAGCGCGATGGACAGGACGCACGAGAACTTCAGAACCGTCCACGGGTTGATGTGCCGTAGCTGTAGCCGAGCGCGGCGCGGGCCGCGGACGCGCTGCGAGCGGGCCGACTTCGACGCCGCGGTGGCGCCGGCCGCGCCCGCTGCGCCGGCCCCGGAGTTCGGCCCTGTCGTCCCGGCCGGAGGTGCCGTCGGAGGCACGACCGGAACCGCGGCGGTAGGCGCGCCGGAATCGGGGGCCCGTCCACCAAGCGGCGAGCCCGACACGGTAGTCGCGCCGAAGTCGGTGCTCGGTGTCGCGGTCTGCCCGTACGGCGGCTGCGTCATCGTCACTCCTGCTCATCCGGTTCGTCGGCGTTGCGGGCGACGGCGACCAGATTGACGCCATCGGGCAGATTCATCAGGCGCACGCCCATGGTCTGCCGTTGTGCCCGCCGGACCCCCGCAGCCTTGGTGCGGATGACCACGCCGTCGGACGTGATCGCGTAGACCTCGTCCTGCGGGCTGACCGCGACAGCTCCGACCAGCCCACCTCGGGTGGCAACAATACGCGCCGTTAAGACGCCCTTGCCCCCTCGGCCTTGTACCGGATACTCGTCGATCCGCGTCCGTTTCGCGTAGCCGCCCTCAGTGGCGACCAAGATTTCCACACCGTCGAGATCGTCCCGGACGACCTCCATGGCCAGTAATTCGTCGTCCTTGTTGAACCTCATCCCGAACACACCCGAGGTGGCCCGGCCCATCGGCCGCAGGGTCTCGTCGTCGGCTCGGAACCGGATCGACATGGCCTTGCGGCTGACCAGCAGCAGGTCGTCGTCTGAGGAGATGAGGGCCGCATCGATCAGCTCGTCGTCGTCGCGCAGGTTGATCGCCACGATGCCGCCGGTCCGGTTGGAGTCGAAGTCGGTGAGCTTCGTCTTCTTCACCAGGCCGTGCTTCGTGGCCAGCACCAGGTAAGGCGAAACCTCGTAGTTCTTCAGCGCGATGACCTCGGCGATGACCTCGTCCGGCTGGAAGGCCAGCAGGTTCGCGACGTGCTGTCCACGCGCGTTGCGGTTGGCCTCGGGCAGCTCGTAAGCCTTCGCGCGGTACACGCGGCCCTTGTTGGTGAAGAACAGGATCCAGTCGTGGGTCGAGCTGACGAAGAAGTGTTCGACGATGTCGTCGGTCTTGAGCGCCGCGCCTTGGACGCCCTTGCCGCCACGTCGCTGCGCCCGGTACAGGTCGGTCTTCGTCCGCTTCGCGTAGCCGGTGCGGGTGATGGTGACAACGACGTCTTCCTGCGCGATGAGGTCCTCCATGGACACGTCACCGTCGTAGGGCACCAGCCGGGTGCGTCGCTCGTCGCCGTAACGGTCGACGATCTCGTTCATCTCGTCGCGGATGATCTGCCGTTGCCGACCGGGCTTGGCCAGGATGTCGGTGTAGTCGGCGATCTCGGCCTGGATCTCGTCGTGCTCGTCGATGATCTTCTGCCGCTCGAGTGCCGCCAGCCGACGCAGTTGCAGGTCCAGGATCGCGGTGGCCTGGATCTCGTCGATCTCGAGCAGTCGCATCAGGCCGCCACGGGCGTCGTCGGCCGACGGCGAGTTGCGGATCAGTGCGATGACGGCGTCGAGCTGATCCAGCGCCTTGAGCAGGCCGCGCAGGATGTGGATGCGCTCCTCGGCCTTGCGCAGCAGGTACCGGGTCCGCCGGACGATGACCTCGACCTGGTGGTCGACGTAGTAGGAGATGAACTGATCGAGACGCAGCGTCCGCGGCACACCGTCGACGATTGCCAGCATGTTCGCGCCGAACGTCGTCTGCAGCTGGGTGTGCTTGAACAGGTTGTTCATCACGACCTTGGCCACCGCGTCGCGCTTGAGTGTGACGACGATCCGCATGCCGATACGGTCCGACGACTCGTCGTTGATGTCGGCGATGCCGCCGACCTTGCCGTCCTTGGCCAGGCTCGCGATCGACTCGACGAGGTTGTCGGGGTTGACCTGGTAGGGCAGCTCCGTGACGACCAGGATGGTCCGGCCCTTGATGTCGGCTTCCACGTCGACGACGGCCCGCATGCGGATCGAGCCACGGCCGGTGCGGTACGCGTCCTCGATGCCGTCGCGCCCGACGATCAGCGCCTTGGTCGGAAAGTCGGGACCGGGGACGAGCCGGATCAGTTCCTCCAGCAACTCCTCGTCGGTGGCGTCCGGATGGTCGAGCGCCCACGTGACGCCGGCCGCCACCTCGCGAAGGTTGTGCGGCGGGATGCGGGTGGCCATGCCGACCGCGATGCCCTCGGACCCGTTGACCAGCAGGTTCGGGATGCGTGCCGGCAGGATGACCGGCTCGACCGTGTTCCCCGCGTAGTTCGGGATGAAGTCGACGGTCTCCTTGTCGATGTCGCGCAGCATCTCCATCGCGAGCGGCTGGAGGCGGCATTCGGTGTAGCGGTAGGCCGCGGCCGGGTCGTTGCCGGGCGAGCCGAAGTTCCCCTGCGGGTCGATCATCGGGTAGCGCAGGGACCAGGTCTGTGCCATGCGTACCAGCGCGTCGTAGAGCGCGGTGTCGCCGTGCGGGTGGTAATTGCCCATCACGTCGCCGACGACACGGCCGCACTTGACGTAGTTGCGGTCCGGCCGGAAGCCGGAGTCGTACATGCCGTACAGGATCTTGCGGTGCACCGGCTTGAGGCCGTCGCGGACGTCGGGCAATGCCCGGCCCACGATCACCGACATCGCATAGTCGATGTAGCTGCGCTGCATCTCCGTCTGGATGTCGACGGGTTCGATCCGGTCGTAACCGCCCGGCCCGTCGCCGGTGATGTCCGTGGTGTCAGTCAACGTGATGTCTGCCTTGTCTGTCTCGATCTTGATGCCGACGTCGAGTCATGACTGCACGAAGGCATCAAGCTCGTCGGACTTGGGTCTTAGATGTCAAGGAACCTGACATCTTTCGCGTTGCGGATGATGAACGAGCGCCGAGCCTCGACGTCCTCGCCCATCAGCACGCTGAACAGCTCGTCCGCAGTGGCCGCGTCGTCGAGCGTGACCAGGCGCAGGATCCGGTTGGCCGGGTCCATCGTGGTCTCCCACAGTTCCTTGGCGTTCATCTCGCCGAGGCCCTTGTACCGCTGCAGCGCGTCTTCGCGGGCCAGCTTGCGGCCGGCCTCCTGCCCGGCCTTGATCAGGCCGTCGCGCTCCTTGTCGGAGTAGGCGTAGCCCGGCTCGCCCTTCGACCACTTGATCTTGTACAGCGGCGGAGCGGCGAGGTACACGTGGCCGTTCTCGATGAGCGGGCGCATGAACCGGAACAGCAACGTCAGGAGCAACGTGGTGATGTGCTGGCCGTCGACGTCGGCGTCGGCCATCAGCACGATCTTGTGGTAGCGCAGCTTGCTGATGTCGAAGTCGTCGTGGATGCCGGTCCCCAGCGCGGTGATCAGCGACTGGACCTCGTTGTTCTTCAGCACCCGGTCGATGCGTGCCTTCTCAACGTTGATGATCTTGCCCCGGATCGGCAGGATCGCCTGGAACATCGAGTCCCGGCAGGACTTGGCCGAGCCACCGGCGGAGTCGCCCTCGACGATGTAGAGCTCGCTCTCGCTCGGGTCGGTGGACCGGCAGTCGGACAGCTTGCCGGGCATGCCCATCGTGTCCAGGGCGTTCTTGCGGGCCAGCTTGCGGGCCTGCTGCGCGGCCTTCCGGGCTCGGGCAGCCTGCGAAATCTTGTTCACGACGACCTTGGCGTCGCCGGGGTTTGCGTCGAACCACATGGTCAGCTGCGCGTTCATGACGCTCTGCACGAACGTCTTGGCCGCGGAGTTGCCGAGCTTGCCCTTCGTCTGACCCTCGAACTGCGGCTCGCCCAGCTTGATCGACACGATCGCGGCGAGACCCTCGCGGATGTCGTCACCCTTGAAGCGGTCGTCGATGGTGTCCTTGATGACCTTCTTGTCGATGGCCCACCGGTTGACGACGTTGGTGAGCGCGGCCCGGAAGCCCTCCTCATGTGTGCCGCCCTCTTGCGTGTTGATCGTGTTTGCGAACGTGTACACGCTCTCCGCGTAGGAGGCGTTCCACTGCATCGCGATCTCGACCGACATTCGAGCTTCCCGGTCCTCATCGGCGAAGAAGACCGGCTGCTTGTGGATCGGGTCCTTCGTCGCGTTGAGGTGCCGCACGAAGTCGGCGATGCCACCGGCGTAGTGGTAGGTGATCTCCTTCGGCCCCTTGTGGGCCTTGGGCGCGATGCCGTCGTCGTCGACCACGACCTGGTCCGGGCGCTCGTCGCGCAGCACGATGGTGAGGCCCTTGTTGAGGAACGCCATCTCCTGGAGCCGGCGGCTGATCGTCTCGAACGAGTAGGTCGTGGTCTCGAAGATCGCCGGATCAGCCCAGAAGGTGACCGTCGTGCCGGTCCGGTTGGTCTTCTCACCCCGGGCGAGCGGGCCGGCCGGCCGCTGGTTCACGTAAGGCTGAGTCCAGCGGTAGCCGTCGCGGTCGATCTCTACCTCGAGGCGGTGCGAGAGCGCGTTGACCACCGAGACACCGACGCCGTGCAGCCCGCCGGAGACCGCGTAAGCCTTGCCGTCGAACTTCCCGCCGGCATGCAGGACGGTCAGGATGACCTCCACCGTCGGCTTCTTCTGCGTGGGGTGCATGTCAACGGGCATACCCCGGCCGTTGTCCGTGACTCGGACACCGCCGTCGGCCAGCAGCGTGACGTCGACCCGATCGGCGTGCCCGGCCAGCGCCTCGTCCACCGAGTTGTCGACGACCTCCCACACGAGGTGGTGCAGCCCACGCTCGGATGTCGAGCCGATATACATGCCTGGACGCTTGCGCACCGCCTCGAGCCCCTCGAGAACGGTGATGGAGCTGCCGGTGTAGTCGTTCTTGGCGGCGCTGTTGGCACTGTTGGCCACTTGGGCACGAACCTCTCTTGCCTCGGTCGGGTTGACCGGCCGGTCTGTTGACCGGCAATTGGTACATTTCAGACACGAACATGGGGCGGACGAGGCACGTGAGGCACGCGCGTCGCCAACCCCGTGATTCCACTCCATTCTAGCCGATTCGACCGTCAGAATCGGGCCGCGACGCGGCTGACCTCGCCATGGACGCACGAGCACCGCCGTCGCCACGACCTCCTACACGCGCCGGGTGGGTACGTCGGCCAGCGGGCGATCAGGGCGAGGTGAGTCCGGGGGGTGGCGCGGGGTTGCTAGGTCAGCCGTAGGTGTCGCGCGGGCCTCGCGTGCCCCGCACCGAGAAGCCGCCGTGCTTCCAGCTCGGCCCTACCGGACCCGTTATATGGATCTTCGTCACGACCTGGTTCCCGAGCTCGGCGGCCAGCCGGGCAAGCACGCTGGCCGACAGCAGGCGGAGTTGGGTCGCCCACGCTGTGGATTCAGCGGTGACCCGCAGCTCTCCCGCGGTGAGGGAGGTCGGACTGCAGTGCGTCGCGACGTCCGGTCCCACCAACGCGGCCCAGTCCGCGAAGATCCGGGCCTCAGCCAGCGGCCGATCCCAACCTCGGTCCTCGACGTAGCCGGCGATGAGCTCCCCGATCGGCTGTGGATCGCCGTCGTCGGGCCCCGGTCCGGAGTACCCGCCGGCATTGCGCCCCTGCAGGTTCTCGCGGCGAGTTCGCCGCCGCCGCGCGCTCCCGCGGCCCGGACGGCCCTTGGCCATGCGCCGCGCGCCGTCGAGCGCCGCCCGAGCGATATCCCCGGATTCACTGGCCTCCACGGCTGACGCCGATTCGGTGGCCTCGTCGTTGTCCACAGATGACGGGGCTTTTCCACCGTCCACTGTGGACAGAGGGGTGACCGGCGTCTCACCCGATTCGTCGCGATGGTCAGCGGACACGGCGTACCGCCCCCTCGTGAACGTCGTACCGCGCACCCTGCAGCTGCTCGGGCACGTCCGAGGCCACCGCGGCGGTGATCAGCGCCTGCTCGGCCTTGCTCGCGACGAGTGCCAGCTGCTCGCGCCGGTTCACGTCCAGCTCGGCGAACACGTCGTCGAGCACGAGGACGGGCTCGGCGCCGCGGGGATAGTCGGCCCGCAGCAGCTCGTAGCTCCCGAGTCGCAGCGCCAGTGCCACCGACCAGCCCTCACCGTGGCTGGCGTACCCACGTACCGCGAGCTCACCGAGGCCCAGATCGAGGTCGTCGCGGTGCGGGCCGACGAGATTGACACCGCGCTCCAACTCGGCCGCGCGCACCCGCGCCACTTCGGAGAGCAGTGCCGCTTCGAGCACCCCGACGTCCGGGACGGACTCGGCGATCTCCGGTAGTGCGGCGGTCAGCGCGCTGCTGTAGCGCAGGGTCAGCTCCACGCTGGCGGGTGCGACCTGCGCGTACGCGGCCACGGCATGGGGACGCAGCGCCTGCACAGCCGCGAGCCGGGCCGCCAGCAGCTGGGCACCATGTTCGGCCAGGTGGCCGTCCCACACGTCGAGCGTCCTCAGATCGCTGCCGCCGCCGGACCGGCGTGCGGCTCCGGCGCTCTTCAGCAGTGCCGCCCGCTGCTTGAGCACCCGCTCGTAGTCCGCACGGACGCCGGCCAGCCGCGGGGACCGCGCAACCACCAGCTCGTCCAGGAATCGGCGCCGTTCGCTCGGGTCGCCGCGCACGATCGCGAGGTCCTCGGGCGCGAACAACACCACCCGTAAGGCGCCGAGGATGTCGCGCGCCCTGGGCACACCGGCGCCGTTGAGCTTGGCTCGATTGGCCCGGCCGGGCGTGATCTCCACCTCGACCCGCAGCTCGCGGGAGTCGGCGACGACCGCGGCCCGCACGACCGCCCGTTCCGCACCGCTGCGCACCAAAGGCGCGTCGGTAGGAACCCGGTGGCTGGCGAGCGTGGCGAGGTATCCCAGTGCCTCGACGAGGTTCGTCTTGCCCTGGCCGTTGGATCCGACCAGGGCCGACGCGCCGGGCTCGAAGGTGACGTCCGCGGCGGACCAGCTGCGGAAGTCGCTGACCGACAGGTGCCGGACGTACATGAACAGACCCGGTCAGCCCGGGAGCCGGACCGGCATGATCAGGTACGTGTAGTCGGTGCTGTCGCCGGAAGCACCGGCCTCGGAGCCACCTTCGGTCGGGCGCAGCACGACCGGCTTGTTCGACGAGGTGAACAGCAGCCGAGCCGTCGATGAGGGCAGCGCGCCGAGCCCGTCCAAGAGAAACTGCGGGTTGAACGCGGTCGTGATCGCGTCACCCTCGTAGTCGATCTCGAGCTGCTCCTCCGCGCGACCCTCGTCCTCGCCTCCGGCACTCAGACCTAGTGCGCCGTCGTCGAACTCGAGCCGGACCGGCGCGTTGCGATCGGCAACCAGCGCGACCCGTTTGACCGCTTCGACGAGCGGGCCAACGGCGACCTCGGCGGTGGACGACCACTCGGTGGGCAGCAGCGACCGGTACGCCGGGAACGTGGCGTCGAGCAATCGGGTGGTGGCTCGACTGGCCCGACCGCTGGTGCTGCCGGAGAAGCCGATGATGCCCTCGCCGGTGCCACCAGTGGACGACAGGGCGATCGTCATCGTCTCGCTCGTGGACAGGCTCTTCGCGGCGTCGGCCAGCGTGCGAGCCGGCACGAGAACCTGCGCCGCCGCGGCGTCCGACGCGTCCGGGCGCCACGCAAGCTCACGAACGGCCAGGCGATACCGGTCGGTAGCCGCCAGGGTGAGACGGTCGCCCTCGATCTCTAACCGCACCCCGGTGAGCATCGGCAGCGTGTCGTCGCGGCCGGCGGCCACAGCCACCTGCGCGACCGCCGTCGCGAACTCGCTGCTGTCCACGGTTCCGGCCGTACGCGGCATGCTCGGCAGTTTGGGGTAGTCCTCCACCGGCATGGTCGGCAAGGTGAAGCGGGCAGACCCGCACGAGATGGTCAGGCGGGACCCGTCGACCGTGACGTCGACCGGATGCGGCGGCAGTGCGCGGCTGATCTCGGCGAGCAATCGGCCCGACACCAATGCCTGGCCCGCAGTTGCCGCGGCTACTTCGAGATCCACCTCGGTGGAGGCCTCGAGGTCGAATCCCGACACCGACAGGAGGTCGTCAGTGACCGACAGCAACAGGCCGGCGAGCACCGGGATGGTGGGCCGTGCCGAGAGGCTCCGGGCGGCCCAGGCCACGGCGTCGGCCAGTGCGTCGCGCTCGACCCGGAACTTCATCGTGCCTCCATCAATGCGCCGGTCGGGGAACTGTCCCCAGATCTCGAGTGGTGTGTGCTCTTGTCGTTTTCCATTACGGAAGAACGCTTATCGTCTGTCGTCATCGCAGCTGTGGAAAGTGGGGATAACTGCCTGCACGCTAGCGTTCCCGGCCGGACCGGCTGTGGACGGCCGTCCTCCGATCATCCTCCGCGGCACCGACACCGGGTGGATATCCCGGCCGTCGTGATGGGCATCCACAGGACCGCCGGAGTTCTCCACAGAACGACGCACCGCTCACGTGCGCGCCCGTACCTTGATCCGGCTGGTCAGTTCCGCGATCTGGTTGTAGACAGTCAGCTTTTCCGCCATCTGCGTGCGAATCTTGCGGTCCGCGTGCATCACCGTGGTGTGGTCGCGGTTGCCGAACTTCTCGCCGATCTTCGGCAGCGAGAGGTCGGTCAGTTCGCGGCAGAGGTACATCGCCATCTGCCGGGCGCTGACCAGGACCCGGCTGCGCGAGCTGCCGGTCAGGTCGTCGATCGACACCGCGAAGTACTCGGCGGTGACGGCCATGATCGTGGCCGCGTTGATCTCGGGACGGTCCGATTCGCCGACGAGGTCCTTGAGCACCGTCTCGGTCAGCGTCATGTCCACGGCCTGCCGGTTGAGGCTGGCGAATGCGGTGACCCGGATGAGGGCGCCCTCTAGTTCACGGATGTTGCTCTGGATCTTCGACGCGATGAACTCGAGAACCTCCGGTGGCGGGTTCATGCCCTCTTGCGCGGCTTTCTTGCGCAGGATCGCGATGCGCGTCTCGAGGTCTGGTGCTTGGACGTCGCTTATCAGGCCCCACTCGAAGCGGGTGCGGAGCCGGTCCTCGAGTGAGGACAGTTGGCGCGGCGCCTTGTCGGAGCTGATCACGATCTGCTTGTTCGCGTTGTGCAGGGTGTTGAACGTGTGGAAGAACTCCTCCTGCGTCCGTTCGGCGCGCTCCAGGAACTGGATGTCGTCGATCAGAAGTAGGTCGACGGAGCGGTAGCGGGCCTGGAAGGCCTGCATCTTGTCGTCGCGTACGGAGTTGATGAAGTCATTGGTGAATTCCTCGCTGGACACGTAGCGAGTGCGCAGCCCAGGCAGCAATCGCTGGGCGTAGTGGCCGATCGCGTGCAGCAGGTGCGTCTTCCCCAACCCGGAGTCGCCGTAGATGAACAGCGGGTTGTAGGCCTTGGCCGGGGCCTCGGCGACCGCGACGGCCGCGGCGTGGGTGAACCGGTTGCTCGAGCCGATCACGAACGTGTCGAACGTGTACTTCGGATTCAGCCGAGCGTCCCGGTCGTTCGTGGTGGGCGTGCCGCGATGAACCGTGTAGGCGGCGTGCTTTCCGAGCGACTGGCCGGTTGTCCAGGCGTCAGTGGAGTCGGTGGAGTC
>JAODNL010000122.1 GCA_025465405.1 Pseudonocardiales bacterium
TGGCTGGACGCCCACGGGTACGACTAGACGCTCTCCTACGTGCGCGCGATGGCCATCCTGGTACTCGAGCGCACCGGTCTGCTGCCGCATCTCAACCCCGGCGTGATGTCGTGGCCCGACCTGCAGCGGCTCAAGCCGGTTGCGCCGTCGATGGGGATGATGCTCGAGACGACGTCACGCCGGCTGTTCGAGGATCCGCACGGCGCGCACTTCGGCTCGCCGGACAAGGATCCCGCCGTGCGGCTGCGCGTCCTCGAGGACGCCGGGCGGTCGAACATCCCGTTCACCACCGGCATCCTGATCGGGATCGGCGAGACGCTCGCCGAGCGCGCCGATTCGATCTTCGCCATCCGCCGCATCGCCCGTGCGTACAACGGCGTGCAGGAAGTGATCGTGCAGAACTTCCGCGCCAAGCCGGATACCGCGATGGCCGGCATGCCCGACGCGGAGCTGTCCGATCTCGCGGCGACCGTTGCTGTCGCCCGGCTCGTGCTCGGGCCCCGACTTCGCATCCAAGCGCCGCCGAACCTGATCGGCGAGGAGTACGGGCTGCTGCTCGGCGCGGGCATCGACGACTGGGGTGGCGTGTCGCCGCTGACACCGGACCACGTCAACCCCGAGCGTCCGTGGCCGCAGATCGAGGAGCTGGCCGCACGATCCGCTGAGGCGGGCTTCCAGCTGGTCGAGCGACTGACCGTGTATCCCGACTACGTGCGGGCCGGCGACCCGTGGCTGGATCCGCGGATCGTCCCGCACGTCGACGCACTCGCCGACCCGTCCACGGGTTTGGCGCGCGATCATGCTGTGCCACAAGGGATTCCGTGGCAAGAGCCCGACGATGCCTGGTCGTCGGACGGCCGGGTCGACCTGCACACGGCGATCGACACGGAGGGCCGCACGTCGGATCGTCGCGACGACTTCGACTCCGTCTACGGCGATTGGGATTCGGTGCGGGCCGAGGCAGCTCGCACCGGCGCGCTCCAGCGCTTGGACGCGGACGTCGCCGCCGCGCTGCGGCACGCCGAGCAGGACCCGGGCAGCCTGTCCGACGACGACGCCCTCGCCTTGTTCCACGCCGACGGTGTCGAACTGGACGCGATCGCCGCGCTGGCCGACGCATTGCGGCATGACGCCGTCGGCGACGACGTCACATACATCGTCAACCGCAACATCAACTTCACCAATGTCTGTTACACCGGCTGCCGGTTCTGCGCCTTCGCCCAGCGCCGCACTGACGCCGATGCGTACACGCTGTCGCTCGACGAGGTCGGCCGCCGGGCGGAGGAGGCGTGGCAGCTCGGCGCCACCGAGGTGTGCATGCAGGGCGGCATTCATCCGGATCTGCCGGGCACGGCCTACTTCGAGATCGCCGCCGAGGTGAAGCGGCGCGTACCGGACATGCACGTGCACGCGTTCAGCCCGATGGAGGTCGTCAACGGCGCGGCCCGAACCGGGCTGTCGATCCGGGAGTGGTTGACTACTGCCCGCGACGCCGGCCTCGGCACCATCCCGGGCACGGCGGCGGAGATCCTCGACGACGACGTGCGCTGGCTGCTGACCAAGGGCAAGCTACCCGCGTCGACCTGGATCGAGGTCGTCACGACCGCGCACTCGCTCGGGATCCGCTCGTCGTCGACGATGATGTACGGCCACGTCGACAACCCGTCGCATTGGCTGGGTCATCTGCGCACGCTGGCCCGCATCCAGGATCAGACCGGGGGATTCACCGAGTTCGTCGCCCTGCCGTTCATCCACACGAACGCGCCGATCTACCTCGCCGGTGTCGCCCGGCCCGGGCCGACGCCGCGTGAGAACCGGATCGTGCACGCGATGGCTCGCATCCTGCTGCACGGCCGCATCGAGAACATCCAATGCTCGTGGGTGAAACTCGGCGTCGACGGCTGCCGTCAGGTGCTCACCGGCGGGGTCAACGACCTGGGCGGCACGCTGATGGAGGAGACGATCTCGCGGATGGCCGGCAGCCAGCACGGTTCGGCGAAGACCGTCGCGCAGCTGGAGGAGATCGTGGGTGGGCTCTCCGGGCGAACCACGCGCCAGCGCGACACGCTTTACAGCGCGGTGAGCGACGAGCGCCGGGCGGCGGCCGGCACGTTCACCGGCACCCTGCCGAGCCTGGCGTCCTAGCCCTGGTCACAACCAGTCCTTCTTGCGGAACATCGTGTACAGCGCGCCGGCGATCAGCACGATCGACACGATGCTGAGCACGAAGCCCCACGTCTTCCCGAACCCGGGGTAGGGCACGTTCTGCCCGAAGTAGCCGGTGATCGCGGTCGGCACCGCGATGATCGCGGCCCACCCCGTGAGCTTCTTCATGATCATGTTCATCCGGGTGTCGGCCAGCGACATGTTCGTCTCGAAGATCGAGGTGATCATGTCCCGCAACGACTCGGTCCACTCCGCGGCGCGCAGCACGTGGTCGTAGAGGTCTTCGTAGTACGGCGCCAGCTCGGTCGCGTTCTCATCGGCCGTTGCGCGTCGCATCACCGTGTTGACGA
Organism: Pseudonocardiales bacterium; assembly: GCA_025465405.1. Classification (GTDB taxonomy): domain Bacteria; phylum Actinomycetota; class Actinomycetes; order Mycobacteriales; family Jatrophihabitantaceae; genus RYN-117. The sequence goes on from JAODNL010000122.1 coordinate 2,517, forward strand.
CCTCGCGCATCGGCAGGATCGCCCGGCGCGACTCCACGAGCGAGCGGCGCAGCGCGAAGGTGCGGCGCGAGACGTCCCGCTCGACCTTCGGCCGCTCGTCGAAGAGCATGTCCTCGACTTCTTCCAGGGCGTCGTCCAGCGACTCGACGGTCTCGAAGTAGCCGTCGACGATCTCGTCGAGCAGTCCGTGGATCAGTGCCCGGGGCCCGAACTTGATCAGATCGCTGTTGTCGTCCCACCTGCGCATGACGGAATCCATGTCGAGCGACTCGTCGAGCCGGACCGTGACGAAGCCGCGGGACAGGCTGAACGCGGAGACGCGCCCCGTGGTGAGCTGGCCGGTGTCCGCATCGTGCGCGATCACGTACGTGGTCATGAACAGGTGTGACGAGTACCGCGTCGCCTTGGGCCGCTCGTGCTTGGCGACCGCGTCCTCGATGGCGTGCTGGTCGAGGCTGAGCTCCTCCCCGAGCTGAAGCAGCTGCTCCTCGTCCGGGTCGCAGAGGTCCGCCCACACGAGGCAGTCCGGTTGCTCGAGGTAGTCCGAGACGTCCTCGAGCGGGAAGCCTTCGGCCTCGAGTGTCCCGTTTCGCCAGACTCGGGTACGTACGTCCTGTGCCGCCATGCCGTCAGTCTGCCGTGGTGGACGATGAACTCACGCTGGCACGCGTATGTTTCGCGAGGTGGGGTGGACTGCCGCGCAGATGCCGGATCTGACTGGCCGCACCGCGATCGTCACCGGAGCGAACTCCGGCATCGGGTGGTACACGGTGCGCGAGCTCGCCGGGCACGGTGCGCGGGTCGTACTGGCCTGCCGTGACGTCGAGCGGGGCAAGCAAGCCGCGGACAAGATCCGCACCGCGGTTCCCACCGCGGATCTCGAGGTGGCCCAGCTGGAGCTGTCCTCGATGTCGTCGGTGCGCGCGCTCGCGGACTCCTGGTCCGGGCCGCTCGACCTGCTCGTCAACAACGCAGGCGTCATGGCCCCGCCGAAGCGCCAGACGACCGAGGACGGCTTCGAGCTGCAGTTCGGCACGAACCATCTCGGGCACTTCGTGCTCACCGGGCTGCTCCTTCGGGCGCTGCTCGCGACACCCGCACCGCGTGTCGTCACGGTGGCGTCGGTCGCACATCGCGGCGGGACCCACGCCGTGGTCGACGGAAACGCCAGCGGGCCGTACCACGGTCAGCGCACCTACTCGAACTCGAAACTGGCAAACCTGCTGTTCGCGCTGGAGCTGCAGCGGATGGCGACCGCACACGGGCTCGGTCTCGTCTCGGTGGCCGCTCACCCCGGCGTGTCGTCGACCGGCCTGGTCGGCGATCCGCAGGGCATGGGGGCCAAGCGGTTCATGCGGACCGTCGCCCCGTTGTTCGTCAAGCTCTTCACGCAGTCCGCGGCCGCCGGTGCCCGCGCCTCGCTGTACGCGGCGACGGTGGCCGAGCCGGGTTCCTACACCGGTCCGCAGCGGCTCGGTGAGACCCGCGGCTCGATCGGCGCGGCCCGGCTGTCCTCGTTCGCGCAGGACGAGCGGCTGGGCCGCCGGCTCTGGCACATCAGCGAGGAACTGACCGGGTTCCACTACCCCTGGCCGGTCGTCGGCTGACGCTGTCGGCCGTCCGTAGACTCGCGGCATGCAGGCCGACCTCGTCCTCGTCGTCGACTACGGGGCGCAGTACGCCCAGCTGATCGCGCGGCGGGTGCGCGAGGCGCACGTCTACTCCGAGATCGTGCCCCACTCGACGCCGGTGGCCGAGTTGCTCGAGCGGCGGCCGAAAGCGATCATCCTGTCCGGCGGGCCGTCCAGCGTCTATGCCGACGGCGCACCGCGGACCGATCCGGCACTGTTCGCGGCCGGCGTGCCCGTCTTCGGCATCTGCTACGGCTTCCAGGCGATGACGCAAGCACTCGGCGGCGAGGTCGAGCACACCGGCGGATCCGAGTTCGGGCGCACGGTGCTCGACGTAGCGGTGCCCGGCGTCCTGCTGCACGGGCTGCCGTCGTCCCAGCAGGTGTGGATGAGTCATGGCGACGCGGTCACCCTGCCGCCGCCCGGCTTCACCGTCACCGCGTCGACGGCCGGCACTCCCGTCGCCGCGTTCGAGGATGTCGCCCGCGGGCTGGCCGGCGTGCAGTTCCATCCCGAGGTGCTGCACTCCGAGCACGGGCAGGCGATCCTGCGGCACTTCCTGTACGACATCGCCGGGGCGCGTCCGGCCTGGACCGAAGCCAACATCATCGACGAGCAGGTAGCGGCGATCCGCGCGCAGGTCGGCGGCAAGCGGGTGCTGTGTGCCCTGTCCGGCGGTGTCGACTCGGCGGTCGCGGCCGCGCTGGTGCAGCGCGCGGTCGGCGACCAGCTCACGTGCGTCTTCGTCGACCACGGGCTGCTGCGCGCGGGCGAGGCGGAGCAGGTGGAGCGCGACTTCGTCGCGGTTACCGGCGTCCGGTTGAAGGTCGTCGACGCGGCCGGGCAGTTCCTCTCCGCGCTGGAGGGTGTCAGCGACCCCGAGGAGAAGCGCAAGATCATCGGCCGTGAGTTCATCCGGGTGTTCGAGGCCGCGGCGCGCGAGGTGGTCGCCGACGCGGGCGAGCACGGTGAGAGCGTCGAGTTCCTCGTGCAGGGCACGCTGTATCCCGACGTCGTGGAGTCCGGCGGCGGATCCGGGACGGCGAACATCAAGAGCCACCACAACGTCGGCGGGTTGCCTGACGACCTGCAGTTCGCGCTGGTCGAGCCGCTGCGTTCGCTGTTCAAGGACGAGGTGCGGCGCGTCGGCGAACAGCTCGGCCTGCCCGCGGAGATCGTGTGGCGCCAGCCGTTCCCGGGCCCCGGCCTGGGCATTCGGATCGTCGGTGAGGTGACCGCGTTGCGGCTGGAGGTCCTGCGTCGCGCGGACGCGATCGTGCGCGATGAGCTGTCGTCGGCCGGACTGGACCGCGACATCTGGCAGTGCCCGGTCGTGCTGCTCGCCGATGTCCGCTCGGTCGGTGTCCAGGGCGACGGCCGCACGTACGGCCATCCCGTCGTGCTCCGGCCGGTGTCGTCGGAAGACGCGATGACCGCGGACTGGACGCGGGTGCCCTACGAGGTGCTGGAACGGATCTCGACACGCATCACCAACGAGGTGCGCGAGGTGAACCGCGTCGTCCTGGACCTCACCTCCAAGCCCCCCGGCACCATCGAGTGGGAGTAGCCCTGGCGGATGACCCCCCGGGGATTTACTGGGCAGGTCAGCACGGGTCGTACCGGGGGGCCACGACGTCGCTCGGTTGGGTGGGGTCGACCTCGCTCAGGATCTGGCGAAGTCGATCAGCTCGGTGAAGTCCCGCCGGGAGTCAGCCGCACGCAGGGCGGCGATGTAGCGCTGCCGGGTGTCACCGGCGCTGATGTCCTGCGTTCCCCAGCTGAACTCGTCGATGCCCAGGTCTCGCACCAGCAGGTCGGTGGCCAGCCGGGAGTGGCGGCCGTTGCCGTTCGTGTACGGGTGGATCAGAACGAGACGGTGGTGGAAACGCACGGCGAGCTCCTCGGCCTGGTAAGCGAGCTTCGTGCCATCTCCAATCTGCGCCCGAGTGTCGTCGCACAGATCGCGCAGCGCGACGGGGATCTGGTACGGCTCGACTCCGATGTTGGTTTCGTGCCGCCGCTGCTGCCCGGCCCAGGACCAGACCTCGCCCAGCATGCGCCGGTGGAGCAGATTGAGCTGGTTGGGTTCGAGGCACCAGAAGCGCCCTCGGCGCCTGAACGCCCAGAGCCGGGCCTGGAAGATGTTGTCGGCCTCGACTTGGTTCAGCTCGTCCCGGGTGGTGACCCAGGACAGCCGCAGTCCGGCGAGATCTTCGTCGTCCAGGGGTGTGGCGTCGGGCGCGTGGTCGCCCAGCTTGGTCACTTCCAGACCCGACCCGATGTGATCAGGCGCTCTACCTCGTCCTCGATCAGGTCAGCTTCTGGGCTGCTGTCTTGGTCCTCCAGGCTCATAGTCTGGGCCACGGCGCGAAGGTGCGGTGCGAGCTTGCGGCGGGCCGCGTCGCGCAAGGTGGCTTCCAGGCTGCGACGGGGTACTAGCGCGTAGACCAGATCGCAGCCCATTGCCTCAGCCACCCGCTGGAGGGTGTCGAGTTGGATCTTGCCGCCGGCCTCGGATCGCTCCATCGACGCCACCGACGCCTGGGTTACGTTAATTCGTCGGGCCAGATCGGCCTGCGACATCGCTAGCGCCTCTCTGAGCGCCTTGATCCAACCCTTCGGGGGTGCGGTGAAGCGGCCGATCGGGCGTAGCTCAGCGAGCTTCCGGTCGAGTGCACGACGCCCCCGGGCGGCCATGGTGCTTGGCATGAGTGGTCACAGCCCCTCGTCTAGAGTATGGATAATAGTCTACAGATTGTTAGCCGATCAGCAAATAGATAACTGTGACAACTTGATAAGGCTGGAATCCATAGACTATGACACCTTAGGCGACCTGGCGGGTGCGCTGGCCTCTGCGCGGCGGGCCGGGCTCCATGTCAGGACTGGGCAAGCGCGGTGCGGGCGTCGGTGGTGGCCGCGCAGCAGTCGCGTACAGCGCGCTGCTTCGGCCTGATCGCCGTCAGGACGGTGGCGGGCCGAGTGCCTTCGTCATGCGTCCCTGGACCGACAGCACGCCGTCGGACTCGCGGCGAATGTCGGCCGTCACGAACGCCATCGACCGGCCCGTCTTGAGCACGGTCGCGTCGACGAGCACGAACTCGCCGAGTGGAGCGGGCGCCAGCCAGGTGACGTTGAGGTCGGTCGAGACGCCGGGACGGCTGTGCCGGTCGGCCGTCATGATCGCGAAGGTGCCGACGACGTCGACGAGAGTCGCCGCGGCACCTCCGTGCAGCGTCTGGGCGACGTTCACCAGCGCGTCGCTCACCTCGACGCGCACGACCACCCGCCCCGGCTCGACCGTCACCGGTTCCAGGCCCGGAACGTGCCACCCGTCATGCTCGCTGCGCTCCGACAACCCCGCGCGCATCTTGTCGACGTCCACGAACAGCACTCTAGAGATTCGGTCGGCAGCGGCTCAGCCGGTGTGCTGGAGTTCGACGTTGCCGTCGGCCAGGTGGACGCGGACGGTCACGGGTGCTCCTGTCGCGCCCGCTTCCGGAAGGATCGTGCGGTCGATGCCGAGACCGTGCGAGCGCCAGCCCGGGCTGCCGTTGTAGTCCGATCCGTCGACCGTCACGTCGCCCAGGTGCACGTAGGCGTTGACGGTCAGGTTCATAGCTGACGGGGCCAGGATTCGCACCTGCCCGGCGGCGAGTGTGATGTCCACGGTCCGCGGCGCGTCCAGCGGCCCGATGTTGCGCAGATCCAGCACGCCCTGTCCGAACGCGAGGCGATAGTCCGATTTGAGCGCCGACGCGCTCGTCGGTGTCCAGTCGCGCTGCCCGAAACCGTCGTGCAGGCTGGCCTTGGTGTTGCCGAAGGCCACCAGCCCGATGATGGTCGGGACGAGCAGCGTCGCCAGTGTCCACGGCGTGCGCCGCAGCGCGATTCCGGCGAAGAGGCCGACCACCAGGATGCCGAGGGTCGCCCAGAAGTAGACCGGCAGGACGATGCCGCTGGCGGCATCGACGGCCGCAAGGATGCCGAGGGTCAGCACGAGCGTGCCCAGGATCGCCAGGCGCACGGGTAGTGCGCGGTGGCGGCGTTCCCGGCTCGCCTGCCTCGCCTCCGACATCCATTGCCGTGTCTCGTCCAGCCAGGGTGCGGGAGCCGGCGTCGTGCTGTCCGGCGCGTCGGTGTCTGTCTTCTCCAGGTTGACCGGACCCGCGCCCGGAGGCGGCGCGTACACCGGCTCGGGCACCGGCCGAGCCGCTCGGCCCCGGCGGCCGAATATCGCCACCAGCAGGATGACCACGGCGACGACCGGGAAGAACGGCCCGGGCGCCCACCAGCTGAAGGCGACCGCCCACAGCACCAGACCGGCCGCGATCGCGACGAGCCAGACCGGAATCCGACGCCGGCGCAGTGCGCCGATGAAGCGGTCGATCGGGGCATTGACCGTGCCCTGCTCCGGGATCGCGGCCCAGGCCAGCAGGTAGGCGAGCAGGCCGGCCCCGCCGAAGAACGCCGCTGTCGCGAACAGCACCCGGAACAGCACCGGGTCGACGTTGAAGTACTCACCCAAGCCGCCGGCCACGCCCGCGCCGACCCGATCGGTGCGGCTGCGACGCAGCACGCGCTGCGACGGCACCGGGATCGGCGGCGGCGGCGGAGGGGGAGGAGGCGGTGGTGGCGGGGCGAACCCGCCGAACTCGTCAGTCGTCGTCATGGCAGCAAGGTTGCCGTGCGGGGCGTCTCGGCGGCATCGGGTGTCGCCCTGAATCGGACCCTGAATAGTCGGGTCAGGGCCTCACCTGATGCCGGGCACCGGCGCCAGGCAGGATCATTGAACCGTGACCGCGACTGTGCCCTCGACGCGCCGCCTTTATCGGCGCCCGGATCGCGGCCTCGGCGGGGTTGCGGCCGGCATCGCCGAGCACGTCGGGGTGCGAGTCGGACTGGTGCGCCTGGCCTTCGTCATCCTCAGCACCGCCGGTGGGATGGGGGTCGCGCTCTACGGTGCGTACTGGATCGTGCTGCCGACGGCTCCGGGCGCGCCGCGCAGCCGGATCCCGGCGTGGCTGGAGTACACGATCGCCGCGGTCGCGGCCGTTGCCGCGATTGGGATCGCCGCCTGGACGATGCCGCTCGGCGGCCTGTTCGCTCCGACCATGCTGGCCTGTCTCGGTGGGGCGCTGATCTGGCGCCAGGCCACCGATCCGGAACGGGACCGGTGGCGGCGCCTGTCGCGCACGTCGCTGGCCGCGGGCGGCACGGATCGCGTAGGCCGCATCCGTCTCGTCGCCGGCTCCGCGCTGGTGGTGACCGGCGCGGTTCTCGTGCTGGCGCGAGCCGACTTCACTGCCATCCGGGACGGGTTGCTGGCCATGGCCGTCACGGTCGTCGGCATCGCGCTGCTGACCGGGCCGATGTGGATGCGGACGATGGCCCAGCTCGGGCTCGAACGCAATGAGCGGATCCGGTCTCAGGAGCGGGCCGACATCGCGGCGCACCTGCACGACTCGGTCTTGCAGACACTCGCGCTGATCCAGCGCAACGCCGCCTCGCCGCGCGAGGTTGCCCGCCTCGCGCGCGGTCAGGAACGCGAGCTGCGCAACCTGCTGTACGGCACCCGCACGGCGTCGGGGCAGCTCGCGGACGAGCTGCGCAGCGCGGCCGCCGAGATCGAGGACGCCTACGCGATCTCGATCGAGGTGGTGCTCGTCGCGGACGCGCCGCTCAGCCCCGGCCTCGCCGCGGCCGCTGCGGCCAGCCGCGAGGCACTCGTCAACGCGGCCAAGCACGCGGGCGTCACGACGGTCTCGCTGTACGCGGAGGTCGAGCCGGACGCGGTGAGCATTTTCGTCAAGGACCGCGGCGTCGGGTTCGATCTGGACGCGGTGGCCGCCGACCGGCAGGGCGTCCGCGGTTCCATCATCGACCGCATCGAACGGCACGGCGGCGAGGTGAAGGTGCGCAGCCAGCCCGGCAGCGGTACCGAGGTCGAGATCAGGATGCCGTTGCGATGACTGCACACCGCACTTTTCCCCGCCCGTCGCCGGTTCGGGGGTCCGAAATCGGGCACCAGCGGGGAAAGGCGGCCCGGGGCGCGAGGGGCCGACGATGACTGCACGAGTGGTACTGGTCGATGACCATGCGATGTTCCGCGCCGGCGTCCGCGCCGAGCTCGGCGACCGGGTCGACGTCGTGGGCGAGGCTGGAACACCGGCGGACGCGATCCGCACGATTCGCGCGAGCACACCGGACGTCGTGCTGCTCGACGTGCACATGCCCGAGGGCGGCGGCCTGGCCGTACTGGAAGAGATCGGATCGTCGCTGCCGGACACCCGGTTCCTTGCGCTGTCAGTGTCGGATGCCGCCGAGGACGTCATCGCGGTGATCCGCGCTGGAGCACGGGGTTATGTCACGAAGACGATCTCGGCCGACGACCTGGCCGATGCGATCAAGCGCGTTGCCGACGGCGACGTGGTCTTCAGCCCGCGGCTGGCCGGCTTCGTCCTCGACGCGTTCCGGGACGCCCCCGTCGCGCCGTCCGTCGACCCCGATTTCGACCAGCTGACACCGCGCGAACGCGAGGTGCTGCGACTGCTGGCTCGCGGTTATGCCTACAAGGAGATCGCGGCCGAGCTGTTCATCTCGATCAAGACCGTCGAGACCCACGCGTCCAACGTGTTGCGGAAGCTGCAGCTGTCCAGCCGGCACCAGCTCACCCGGTGGGCCACCGACCGCCGCATATTCTGAGCGCTCCGAGCGCTCCGAGCGCCCTGAGCACGGCGCGCCGGGTCAGCGGGAACCGCGGCAGACCTGCAGCACCGCGTCGGCCAGGTGCGGGCCCTGGGAGCCGAGGGCGCGACGGTAGGCGTCCAGGATCACGCGCTCGCGGCCCAGCTCGACGCGGGTGCCGCCGGAGTTCATGCGTGCGGTCTGGATGCGCTGCGACAATCGGGCCCGTTCGGCGACCAACTGGACGATCGCCGCGTCCAGCGCGTCGATCTGGCCGCGCAATGTCGGGATGGCATCGGCGGAGTCGGGTACTTGATCGGCGTCGGCGTCCGGCGCGGAGGCGTTCACGGCGGTGGTCATCGGATCCCTTTCGCTGGCGCCCGGTCCGAGGGCCGCAGGAACGACAAACGCCCCGGGGCTCTCGGGCCCGGGGCGTCGGTTGGTTGAGTGGGTCAGCCAGAAACGACGGGCACCGAGCTGCGGTACCCGTAGAAAAACATCATGGTCGAGTGGTGAAGCACGCGTCGATACTGACACGGGCTCCCACATATCGCCAATCCAGTCCCGGAATGTGGGACGCACCGCGGTGCCGGCCGACGATGCTGACGGTGCCCGCACGTAGGCTGGAGGGCGAGATGACCAGCTCCGTCGACAGCCTGTTCGAACCCCCTGCCGAGGCCGCTTCCACCCGTCCCCGGGCCCGCCTGGCAGTCGATCCGGCGACGCTGCTCGACGGGCTCAATCCCCAGCAGCGCGCGGCAGTCGTGCATGAGGGCGGACCGCTGCTCATCGTCGCCGGCGCCGGCTCGGGCAAGACTCGGGTCCTCACCAACCGGGTCGCCTACCTGCTCGCCGAACGCGGCGCGCAGCCCGGCGAGATCCTGGCGATCACGTTCACCAACAAGGCCGCCGGTGAGATGAAGGAGCGCGTCGCCAGGCTCGTAGGACCGCGTGCGAAGGCCATGTGGGTGAGCACGTTCCACTCGATGTGCGTGCGGATCCTGCGCGCCGAAGCGAAGACGATCGGCCTGAAGACGTCGTTCTCGATCTACGACGCGGACGACTCGAAGCGGTTGATGACGCTCGTCGGACGCGAGCTGGATCTCGACCCGAAGCGCTACCCGGCCCGCTCACTGTCGGCCCAGGTCAGCAACCTGAAGAACGAGCTCGTCACGCCGGAAGTCTGGGCCGACAAGGCCAGCAACGCCCACGAGAAGGTGCTCGCCGAGGCGTACGCGCGTTATCAGGCCCGGCTGCGCGAGGCGCACTCGCTCGATTTCGACGACCTGATCATGACAACGGTCCGGTTGTTGCAGGACCACGCCGACGTCGCCGAGCACTACCTCCGCCGCTTCCGCCACGTCCTCGTCGACGAGTATCAGGACACCAACCATGCGCAGTACATGCTGGTCCGCGAGCTGACTCAGCAGGTCGTCGGACTGCCGCAAGCGGAGCTCGCGGTGGTGGGCGACGCCGATCAGTCCATCTACGCCTTCCGGGGCGCCACGATCCGCAACATCCTCGAGTTCGAGCGCGACTACCCGAACGCCACGACGATCCTGCTCGAGCAGAACTACCGCTCAACGCAGACGATCCTGTCGGCTGCGAACTCCGTGATCGCCCGCAATCCCGATCGCAAACCGAAGAACCTGTGGTCCGAAGCCGGAGCCGGTGAACAGATCCACGGCTACGTCGCCGAGAACGAGCACGACGAGGCCGCGTGGGTTGCCCAGCGAATCGACGAACTGTCCGACGAGCACGCGGTGAAGCCGTCGGACGTCGCGGTGTTCTACCGCACGAACGCGCAGTCCCGTGTTTTCGAAGAGGTCTTCATCAGGGTCGGCCTGCCGTACAAGGTCGTCGGCGGCGTGCGGTTCTACGAACGACGCGAAATCCGCGACGCGCTCGCCTACCTGCGAGTCATCGCCAACCCGGACGACGTGGTCAGCCTGCGGCGCATCCTCAACACCCCGCGGCGGGGCATTGGCGACCGGGCCGAGGCCTGGATCCAGCTGCTCGCCGAGCGCGAACGGATCTCCTTCGGCGCCGCGTTGGATCGCGTCGACGAATCGATCGGTCTGGCGTCGCGCTCGCTGAACGCGATCCGGGACTTCGTCACGCTGCTCACCGACCTACGCGGCGTCGCCGCCGGCCCGGACGGCACCCCTAGCTCGATCCTCGAGGCGGTGCTCGACCGGACCGGCTACCTGCGTGAGCTCGAGGCGAGTCACGATCCGCAGGACGAGAGCCGCGTCGATAACCTGCGCGAACTCGTCAGCGTGGCGCGCGAGTTCGAGGAGCAGCGGGCCGGAACCGACGACGCCACGTCGCTCGACGCCTTCCTCGAACAGGTGTCGCTGGTGGCCGACGCCGACTCGATACCCGACGCGAGCGGCGGGGTCGTCACGCTGATGACGCTGCACACGGCCAAGGGCCTGGAGTTCCCGGTGGTGTTCCTCACCGGAATGGAGGACGGCGTCTTCCCGCACCTGCGCACACTGGGCGATCCGGCGGAGCTCGCGGAGGAGCGCCGGCTGGCCTACGTCGGCATCACCCGCGCCCGCGAACGGCTGTTCCTCTCCCGTGCGCTGTCCCGCTCGGCGTGGGGTGCACCGTCGTGGAACCCGCCATCACGCTTCCTCGACGAGATCCCCGGGGAGCTCGCGGCCTGGACCGGGGCGGTCGACCGGCAGCCGTTCGTCGGCGGGTACGCCGACGACGGTCCCGTCCGCTACGGCGATCACGGCTACCGCAGCGATCCGCGGCCGTCGGCGCAGCAGCAGCTGGCGGCGTCGCGGATGTCCGGCGGGCGCGGTCTACGGGGTGGGGCGGGCAACCGCGCGGTCCCGTCGCTCGACCCCGGTGACCGGGTTAGCCACGATGCGTGGGGGCTCGGGACCGTTGTCGCCACCCGGGGATCCGGCGACGGCGCCCAGGCGCAGATCGATTTCGGCACCGCCGGCCTCAAGTGGCTGATGCTGCGCTACGCCCCGGTGCAGAAGCTCTGAGCGGGATGCGCCCGTCAGCCCGCCTTGCCCGGGCCGAGCGGGCGGCACGCCGACGACGGGCCGTGATAGTTCGGCGACTGCAGCACGACGAACGTGCCCGACCGGAACACGAGGTGATAGTGCAGCGCGATCACGCGCTGGTACACCGCCTCCGGCTTCGGGGCCGGTGGGTTGCCTCCGGTGTCGGGCGCGAACATGTCGATGACGTAGAAGTCCGGGTCGGGCGTGTTGGCCTGGGCGACGGTCGTGTAGTCCCGCGCGGTCAGATGCGGCACGAGGTGGTTGTCCGCGGCGACACATACGTTGTCCGGAAGGAAGCGCGCCGCGTCCTTCGCCGATTGCAGCCAGCCGTAAGGCAGGCCGGCGTAGGCCTTGCGCAGCTGGGTCACCGGCACGACGTTCAAACTTGGGCCCGCGAAGATCAGCGCAACCGGCACGACCGCCAGCCAACCGCCGACAGCCCGACGTAACACGGTCGCTCGGTGCCCCGCTTCGAAAAGGCCGAATCGGTGCGCGCCGTCGACCATCGCCATCGTGAGGATCAGCCAGGGCAGCGCGTTGTAGTGGAAGATCGCGGTCCACAGGTTGGACCGGGAGTTGAAGAAGCGCTCGGCAAGAAGAGGAAGCGTCAGCAGCGCGTACGGCGAGCGAAGCGGCAGCAGCGCCAACGGCACGACCAGCAGCGCGAGCGTCTTCGCCTTCACGCCGGGTGTGAAGAACACGGCCATCGCGTGCCACGGATGGGTAAAGATGTTCGCCATTGCCGAGGGCACCGTCGGTCCCAGCGCGGCGAACTGGTTGCCGTAGGTGAAGCCGTGGCCGGCGGCGAAATGCGGGATGATCAGCGAGGTGGTAAGCCCGTACGCCGCGATCCCCACGCCGATCATCAAGACCACCGGCAGCCGCTTGCCCCGGCGTTGCGCCAGTACCAGCACGCCGAGCAGCGCGACGATCAATCCCATGTCCTCGCGGACGAGCAGCAGCAACCCGCACCACAGCAGCAGCTTGCGGTCGTCGCGCCGGTCGAGCGCGTCGATCGCCAGTGCGGCGAGCGGCGTCGCGAATGCCACCTCGTGGAAGTCGAAGTCGATGAGGCCCTGGAGCGGCCAGCCGAACGCGTAGACCGCCGCGACGAGCAGCGACATACCCTCGCCGGTGCGTCGCCGGGTGAACCGGTACACGACGGGAACCGATGCCGCGGTGAGGACCGCCTGGGCGATCAGCAGCATCCCGACGTTGTTCCAGATCCAGTACAGCGGTGCCAGCACGGCGATGATCGGGTGGAAGTGGTCGCCGAAGATGTTGTAGTCCGCACCCTTCAACGGCACGATCGGCGTCTGGAAGTGCGCGTACGCGCGCACTGCCTGGTCGAAGATGCCGAGGTCGTAGCCGGTGGTGAGGTAGCGCGCCTGGTCGGCGAAGGCGTGGTACAGGTAGAACGCCAGGCCGGCGGCGGTCACCGCGCCGATTCCGAGGTGGGGCCGCAGGGCCGCGAACGGCGTCGTCCTACGCCTGATCGGTAGGACCGATTCCGCGGGGGTGCCGCCGTCGACCAGTTCGGCCGTCATCAGCCCGGACCCAGACAGGGGCGCACGGGACGCGACCGCGTCGACCTCCCGTTCACGGCATCTCCCGGCTCCCAATCCGACGGTTCGTGTCGACGCGATTCTCCCATGAGCCGAACGTCACCCCGCCCGCTCGAGGTTCGCCGGTTCCCTTCCCGTGTCCCGGGTCATACGCTCGGCCCGTGCCAGAACGCATCCGAATTGTTATCGCCAAGCCCGGCTTGGACGGCCACGACCGTGGCGCCAAGGTCATCGCGCGAGCGCTGCGGGACGCCGGGATGGAGGTGGTCTATACCGGCCTGCACCAGACGCCGGAGCAGATCGTCCAGACGGTCATCCAAGAGGATGCGGACGCGGTCGGGCTGTCCGTCCTGTCCGGGGCGCACATGACGCTGTTCGCGAGGACCCTCGAGCTGCTCGAGCAGCAGGGCGTCTCCGACGTCGTGGTCTTCGGGGGCGGCATTATTCCCGGCCCTGACATCCCGGATCTGGAGCGGTCCGGAGTCGCCAAGATCTTCACGCCCGGCGCCACCATGGACGAAATCGTGGAGTGGGTCCGGGCCAACGTGGGGGCTCGGCACGTCGCGTGAATCGAGTCTCACGGCGCGCTCCTGCCCGCCTTCGTGGACTTAGGCTGCGATAAGGCTCGTTGCCTGCAAACCCGCGAGAACGGACGTATCAGCGTGGATCTGTTCGAGTTCCAAGCAAAGCAATTGTTCCAGAAGTACGGCGTGCCGGTCAGCCTCGGTGAGGTCGCGACGACACCCGCCGAGGCCAAGGCCGTGGCCGAGCGCATCGGCGGCGTCACGGTCGTCAAGGCGCAGGTGAAGATCGGCGGCCGCGGCAAGGCCGGCGGCGTGAAGGTTGCCAAGACCCCCGAGGACGTGCAGGCGGCGGCGGACGCGATCCTCGGAATGGACATCAAGGGGCACACCGTGCACCGGGTGCTGGTGGATCCGGGTGCGCAGATCGATCAGGAGTACTACGTCTCCTACCTGCTCGACCGTGCGAACCGGACGTTCCTCGCGATGGCGTCCTATGAGGGCGGAATGGAGATCGAGCAGCTGGCTGTCGAGCGGCCGGACGCACTCGCGAAGGTACCGGTCGACCCGCTGACCGGCGTCGACGAGGCGAAGGCGCGCGAGATCACCGCGGCCGGGAAGTTCCCCGCCGAGGTGGCCGACAAGGTCGCCGACGTGCTGGTCCGGCTGTGGGATGCCTTCGTCGGCTCCGACGCCACGCTGGTCGAGGTCAACCCGCTCGCCAAGGTCGCGTCCGGTGACGTGCTCGCGCTCGACGGCAAGGTCACGCTCGACGACAACGCGAACTTCCGCCAGCCCGGCAACGCGGATCTCGTGGACGTCGCGTCGGCCGACCCGCTCGAGCAGAAGGCCGAGGAGAAGCACCTCAACTACGTCAAGCTCGACGGCGAGGTCGGCATCATCGGCAACGGTGCGGGCCTGGTCATGTCGACGCTCGACGTGGTTGCCTACGCCGGCGAGAAGCACGGTGGCGTGAAGCCAGCCAACTTCCTCGACATCGGCGGCGGTGCTTCGGCAGAAGTGATGGCCAACGGCCTGGACATCATCCTGAACGACCCGGCCGTGCGCTCGGTGTTCGTCAACGTCTTTGGTGGGATCACGGCCTGTGACGCCGTCGCGAACGGCATCGTGGGCGCGCTGGACCTGCTCGGCGGCGAAGCCAGCAAGCCGCTCGTCGTGCGGCTGGACGGCAACAACGTGATCGAGGGGCGGCGCATCCTGACCGAGCGGGCCCATCCACTCGTCACCCTCGTAGACACCATGGACGCCGCGGCCGACAAGGCCGCTGAGCTCGCGAATGCGGGGAAGTGACGCAGTGGCCATCTTTCTGAACGAAAACTCCAAGATCATCGTGCAGGGCATGACCGGCTCGGAAGGCATGAAGCACACCCGCCGGATGCTCGCCTCAGGAGCGCAGGTCGTCGGCGGGGTGAACGCGCGCAAGGCAGGCACGAAGGTCGACGTCGACGGGGTGTCGCTGCCGGTGTTCGCCACGGTGGCCGAGGCCATGGGTGAGACCGACGCGAACGTGACCGTGGGCTTCGTGCCGCCGGCGTTCACGAAGGACTCGGTGATCGAAGCGGTCGACGCGGAGATCCCGCTCGCGGTTGTGATCACCGAGGGAATCCCCGTGCACGACACCGCGGCCTTCTGGGCTTACGCGCAACGCAAGACCGTGGCCGTCGACGGCCGTGACGTTGCGGCCACCCGCATCGTCGGGCCGAACTGTCCCGGCCTGATCAGCCCGGGCAAGTCGAATGCCGGCATCATCCCGGCTGATATCACGAAGGCCGGCCGCATCGGTCTGGTGTCGAAGTCGGGAACGTTGACCTATCAGATGATGTACGAGCTTCGTGACTTCGGTTTCTCGACGTGTGTCGGCATCGGCGGCGACCCGATCATCGGAACGACACATATCGACTGCCTCGAGGCTTTTCAGGACGATCCGGAAACTGATGCGATCGTGATGATCGGCGAAATCGGCGGCGACGCCGAGGAGCGCGCGGCCGCCTACATCAAGGAGCACGTCACTAAGCCGGTCGTCGGTTACGTCGCGGGATTCACCGCGCCCGAAGGCAAGACGATGGGTCACGCGGGTGCGATCGTGTCCGGATCCTCGGGGACTGCGCAAGGGAAGAAGGAAGCGCTCGAGGCCGCGGGAGTGAAGGTAGGCAAGACGCCGAGTGAGACCGCGAGGCTGATGCGCGACATCATCGCCGGTTCCTGAATTTTCCGACGGCCCGCGAGATTCTCGTATCACCGCGGCTCCGAGGCGCCTCCTGCAGATCGCGCGTGTTTGTAGTTCTCAGGAGGCGCGCTTAGGTCTAGCTTTCTCCTGAGAGGTCCCGAGGAACCTGACGAGGAGAACGCCATGACGTTCCAACCGCCACCGCCCCCGCCTCCACCGGGAGGGCCGATGCCGCCCCCTCCGGCCGGCCAGCCCTACGGTTCAGGCCAGCCATACGGCGCCCAGCCACCCGGCCAGCAGTGGGGCGCCCCGCCGCCGGCACCGGGCTACCCGCCACCGGGCTACCAGCCACCCGCGCCGGGCTATCGCCAGCCGGGCGCCGGATTCGACCCGAAGACCGTCAACCCGCTCGACTGGGGCATTCTCGCCGCCGGCCTGCTGGCGTTCATCTTCTCGTTCGTGAGCTATTACAGCCTCAAGCCGAAGGCGGCGCTGTGCAGCGTCGGCGGATGCGGCTCGGTCACCACCAGCGCGTGGCACGGTTTCTTCGGCTGGTTCGCCATGCTGCTCGCTCTCATCGGTTCCGCCGCGGTGGCGATCTCGCTATTTGCTCCTCACGTGAAGCTTCCGGCGCCGGCGCGTCTCATCGGCCTCGGGGCGTATGCGCTGGCGACACTGTGTGTAATTCTGGCGATCTTCATTGTTCCGCGGACGTATAACGGCGTCTCCCTGCCGTCGTCGCTCGTGGACACCGGACACGGTTTCGGGTTCTGGATAAGCCTGATCGTGATCGTGGGGGGCCTCGTGCTCTCGCTGATGCGCTTCCAGCAGACCGGTGGCCAGCTGCCCGGTGCGCTCGCCAAGATGCCGAACATCGGCGGGCACCGATCCGGCGGGCCGCCGCCGCCTCCTCCGGGCTACGGGCCGCCCACGCCGCCTCCGCCTCCGGGCTACGGGCCGCCCACGCCCTAGCTGCAACTCCTACCGGTGCCGGCTTCGCTTAGAGCGAGGCCGGCACCGGCGTGTCTGGGATGAATCCCGGCCCCGGTTTGCCAGCCTGGGGGAATGCCCGCGGCCCGTTCGGACGACCCGGCACGTCGCAGCGTCGTGCCCGAGGCGGCCGGACGCTCGTTGTGGCTCGCGGCGATGTGGACGGGCGTCGGCGCGGCCATCGTGTGCGCCACCCTGGCCATCGTCGCCGTGGCGATCTGCTGGCTGCCGGTCTCAGGCGCGTCGGGGCACTCGATCTCCGCGATCCGCGCCGGCCTGCTGACCTTTCTCGCCGCGACGCACGGCGGGATCACCGTCGACGGCGTGTCCGCACAGTTCGTGCCGCTCGGGCTCACCGTGATCGTCGGGATGACCGCGTGGCGCGCCGGCTGCGGGCTCGCCGACGCGGCCGGATCCCTGGACGAGACGGATCCGGCCCGGCTCGCCATGGCAGCCGGCGTCCAGGCCGCGAGCTTCACCGTCGCCTGTCTGGTTGCGGTGCCGTTCGCCACCCTGGGTACCAGCAGCGCGCCATTCGTCGGCGTCGGGATCGCCGCGGCGACGCTGTTCGCAGTCACCGGAGGAACCGCGTTCGCGCGGTCCTCGGGGCTCGCCCCGTGGATCGCGGGCCGCCTGCCGCCTGCCGCCGCTTCGGCGCCGCGCCTGGCTGCCGCGGGACTGCTCGTGTACCTCGTGATGAGTGCCGTGCTCGTGTGCGGTTCCCTTGCTGTGCACGGCGCGCGCGTCGAGGCGCTGTCGCGTGAGGTCGGCGGCGGATGGGGCGGCGTGCCCGTGCTGCTGCTCGGCCTGCTGAGCGCGCCGAACGCATTGATCGGGGGCGCGAGCTACCTTGCCGGACCGGGCTTCGCGGTCGGTGCGGGGACGACGGTCAGCCCGTTCTCGACCGCGCACGGCGTGGTTCCCGCCTTTCCGATCCTCGGCGCGTTGCCGCAGGGGCATGGCGCGACGCCGCTCGTCTGGTGCCTCGTCGTCGCGACTCCACTCGTGGCCGGGCTGTGCGTCGCGCGGCTCGCCGCGCGCGCCGACGGCTGGCCGGACCGGCTGAAAGCGGTGGGCGCGGCGGCGTCGCTCGCCGCAGTCGTCATGGCGCTGCTGGCGTGGCAGGGCGGCGGCGCGATCGGATCCGGACGCCTGCACACGATCGGTGCCTCACCCTGGTTCGTCGGACTGGTGATCGCGGGCGAGCTCGGCGCTGTCGCGACCGCCGCGCTCGTCCTCGTCGCCGCCGGCGGGTGGGTTCGCGGCGTCGCGTCCACGCCGAGCTCCGACGGCGGTGACGATCGCGTCGATGCGCGTCCGTTCGTCGTGGTCGCCGCGGGCCGCACGGACGACAAGCCGGACCAGGCGGGCAAGCTGGCCGGGTAGGGTCTTCGGCGTGCCAGCCCGTCTCGTCGTTCTCGCGTCGGGCAGCGGCAGCACGCTGCAGGCAATTCTCGATGCCGCCGCCGATCCTGGCTTCGGCGCAGAGGTCGTCGCCGCGGGAACCGACGTCAAGGATTGCGCGGCGATGGTGCGAGCCGAGGCGGCGGGAGTTCCGACATTTTCCGTGCAGCTGCGCGACTTCGCCGACCGCCAGGTCTGGAACGATGCGCTGGCCGAGCAGGTCGCGGCCCACCGACCCGATCTCGTGGTGCTTGCCGGATTCATGCGGCTGCTCGCGCCGAGCGTCGTTCGTCGATTCCGGATCGTCAATACGCACCCGGCACTGCTGCCGGCGTTCCCGGGTGCGCATGCGATCCGCGACGCGCTCGCCGCTGGACTCGACACCACCGGCGTGACGGTGCATTGGGTCGACGAGGGCGTCGACACCGGGCCGGTGATCACCCAGACCGCGGTCGCGATCGAGCCGGGCGATGATGAGGATCGGCTGCGCACACGCATCCAGGCCGTCGAGAAACCCTTGTACGTCAACGCAATTCGCCAGCTTTGCCAGGAGATCCTCGGATGAGCAAGATCGAAATCAAACGGGCGCTGGTCAGCGTCTACGACAAGGCAGGACTTGACGAGCTCGCGCGCGGGTTGCACGAAGCCGGTGTCGAGATCGTCTCGACCGGGTCGACTGCCGCCCTGATCCGCGACCTGGGCGTTCCCGTGACTCCGGTCGACGAGGTGACCGGCTTTCCAGAGATCCTCGGTGGGCGGGTCAAGACCCTGCACCCGCACGTGCACGCGGGCCTGCTCGCAGACCAGAGCGATCCCCTGCACGTGTCGACGATCAACGAGCTGGGCATCGCTCCGTTCCAGCTGCTGATCGCGAACCTGTACCCGTTCCGCGAGACGGTCGCGAGTGGCGCGTCCGCCGCCGAGGTCGTCGAGCAGATCGACATCGGCGGCCCCGCGATGGTCCGGGCGAGCGCGAAGAACCACGGATCCATCGCGGTGGTCGTCGAGCCGGCCCGGTACGCCGACGTGCTCGAGGCGGTGCGTTCGGGCGGTTTCGACCTCGCTGATCGGCAAAGGCTCGCCCTCGCCGCGTTCCGGCACACGGCCGCTTACGACATCGCGGTGGCCTCCTGGCTGGGTAACGTCGTCACCCCGGACGACGAGGTCGGCGGACAGCCGAGCGGCTTTCCCGGCTGGATCGCGTCGTCGTACGAGCGGGCTGCCGTCTTGCGCTACGGCGAGAATCCGCATCAGCGGGCCGCGCTCTACATCTCGCACGGCGACCAGCCGGCCGGTCTCGCGCAGGCCGAGCAGCTGTCGGGCAAGGAGATGAGCTACAACAACTACGTCGACGCGGATGCCGCGCGCCGAGCCGCGTTCGACTTCGCCGACCCGTGCGTCGCGATCATCAAGCACGCCAACCCGTGTGGAATCGCGCTGGGTGCAGACATCGCGGAAGCGCACCGCAAGGCGCACGCCTGCGATCCGGGCAGCGCGTTCGGCGGCGTCATCGCCACGAACCGGCCGGTCAGCGCCGCGATGGCCGGGCAGCTCGCGGAGATCTTCACCGAGGTGATCGTCGCGCCCGCGTTCGACGACGATGCGCTTACGGAACTGACGAGGAAGAAGAACCTGCGACTGCTCGTCGCCCCAGCGCCGCCGTCCGGCCCTGGCATCGAGATGCGGGCGGTCAGCGGTGGGCTGCTCGTGCAGACATCGGATCGCATCGACGCACCGGGTGACGATCCGTCTGCCTGGACCCTCGCCGCCGGTGATCCGGCCGACGACGCGACACTCGCCGACCTCGCGTTCGCCTGGCGTGCGGTGCGCGCGGTGAAGTCCAACGCGATCCTGCTCGCTCACGACCGGGCCACCGTCGGCGTCGGCATGGGGCAGGTCAATCGAGTGGATTCCTGCCGGCTCGCGGTCGGGCGGGCGGGCGAGCGGGCGGCCGGGTCGGTCGCGGCCTCGGACGCATTCTTCCCGTTCGCCGACGGCCCACAGGTGCTGTTCGAGGCCGGGGTGCGCGCCGTCGTCCAGCCCGGCGGCTCGATCCGCGACGCCGACGTGATCGACGCGGCCAAGTCCGCCGGAGTCACCATGTACCTGACCGGCGCCCGTCACTTCGCCCATTGAGGTCGCTGCCCGTCGCTTCTCCTTTCCCCGCCTGTGGCCGGATTCGGGCCTCAAAACGGTCACCAGCGGGGAAAAGCAGTACGCATCGCGCTTCGTTTCCCCGCCTGTGGCCGGATTCGGGCCTCGAATCGGTCACCAGCGGGGAAAGGCAGTGGCGAGGCGGGCGCGGCTGGCAGGATGGTCGATCGTGACCGCGACCATCCTGGACGGCAAGGCGACCCTCGCGACGATCAAGAAGGAACTCGCCGAACGGGTGGCTGCACTCGCGGCGCGCGGCATCCGGCCCGGTCTCGGCACCGTGCTCGTGGGCGAGGACCCCGGAAGCCAGTGGTACGTCAACGCCAAGCACCGCGACTCCGTCGAGATCGGAATCGCAAGCATCCGACGTGACCTGCCGGCCACCGCGACCCAGGCCGAGGTCGAAGCCGTCGTGGACGAGCTCAACGCCGATCCGGCGTGCACCGGCTACCTCGTACAGCTGCCGCTGCCCACCGGCCTCGACGAGTACGCCGTACTGCAACGGGTCGATCCGGCCAAGGACGTCGACGGCCTGCATCCGATCAACCTGGGCCGGCTGGTTCTCAACGAGCGGGCCCCGCTGCCGTGCACGCCGTACGGCATCGTCGAACTGCTGCGCCGCTACGACATCCCGATCGCCGGAGCTGACGTGGTCGTCATCGGCCGAGGCATCACGGTCGGTCGTCCACTCGGACTGTTGCTCACGCGCCGCACGGAGAACGCCACCGTCACCCTCTGCCACACCGGCACGCGTGACCTCGCGGCCCACATCGGTCGGGCCGACATCGTGGTCGCCGCGGCCGGCGTACCGGGAATCGTCACCGCGGAGATGGTCAAGCCCGGCGCCGCCGTCCTCGACGTCGGCGTCAGCCGGGTCGACGGCAAGATCGCCGGGGACGTCGCCGCAGACGTCGCCGAGGTGGCGGGTCACGTAACCCCGAATCCCGGCGGCGTGGGGCCGATGACCCGCGCGATGCTGCTGACCAATGTCGTCGAGGCGGCCGAGCGCGCCGCGGCGTTGCGGGACTGATCGTGCAGCTGCAGGTGCGGCGTCGCGTCCGCGCGCAGGCGCCGTTCCTGGCGATCGTCCTGATCGTCGTCGCCTGCTTCGTCTACATGTCGATCGAACCGGGGCACTGGCGGCGCGGCACGGGCGCCCTCGGCTGCGCGATGCTGCTCGCCGGACTGCTGCGAGCCACGCTGCCGGCGACGCACATCGGCCTGCTGGCCATCCGCGGCCGGTGGTGGGACACGCTGTGCTACCTGGCCCTTGGTGCGCTGATCCTCATCGTCGACATCCGGCTGCGGCACTGATCCCGCGGCGGACTAGCCTCCGGAACGAGCTCACGATCGGCGTGCGCGTGCGCGCCGAGGCACCGTCATGCAGAGGAGAAGTGTCATGTCCGAGTCCGCTCGCCGCGGCAAGGCAACCGTCGTCGGTGCCGGCTTCTACGGGTCGACGACCGCCCAGCGCCTGGCCGAGTACGACGTGTTCGAGACTGTCGTCCTGACCGACATCGTCGAGGGCAAGCCGGAGGGTCTGGCGCTCGACCTCAACCAGTCGCGTCCGATCGAGGGCTTCGAGACCACGGTCGTGGGCGCGACCACCACCCCCGACGGCGGCGGCTACGAGCCGACCGCCGACTCCGACGTGGTCGTCATCACGGCGGGTCTACCGCGCAAGCCCGGGATGAGCCGCATGGATCTGCTCGAGGTCAACGCCAAGATCGTGCGTGGCGTGGCCGAGAACATCGCCAAGTACTCGCCCAACGCGGTGGTCATCGTGGTGTCGAACCCGCTCGACGAGATGACCGCGCTCACCCAGATCGCCTCGCAGTTCCCGAAGGAGCGCGTCTTCGGACAGGCCGGCGTGCTCGACACGGCTCGCTTCACGAACAACGTCGCCACGACGCTC
Source organism: Pseudonocardiales bacterium (assembly GCA_025465405.1). Classification (GTDB taxonomy): domain Bacteria; phylum Actinomycetota; class Actinomycetes; order Mycobacteriales; family Jatrophihabitantaceae; genus RYN-117. The sequence goes on from JAODNL010000122.1 coordinate 24,598, forward strand.
GGCGTCGCGGTCAGCTCGGTGCAGACGCTCACCCTCGGCTCACACGGGGACACGATGGTGCCGGTCGCCTCGGCGTGCTTCGTCGACGGGAAACCGCTTGCTGACGTCCTCGACGCTGCGACGATCGAGGAGCTCGTCACGCGCACCCGCAACGGCGGCGCCGAGGTCGTGGCGCTGCTCAAGACAGGTTCGGCTTACTACGCACCGTCGGCCGCCGCGGCCCGGATGGCCAAGGCCGTCATCGAGGATTCGGGTCAGGTCATCCCGGTGTGCGCCTGGGTCGACGGCGAGTACGGCATCAGCGGCGTCTATCTGGGCGTCGAGGCGGAGATCGGCGCCGGCGGCGTCAAGCGTGTCGTCGAGCGCGATCTGACGGAGTCCGAACTGGCCGGCCTGAAAGAGGCCGCCGAGGCGGTCCGGGCCAAGCAGGCGGACATCGCCAACCTCTGACGCCGTCTCCGGAGGCACCGGGTCGTATCCTGGCCGCCTGGAGACAGGAGTTCGCCGTGGTCGCGGGGGAGACACGGCTGGCAGGCAGGCTGCCGGCTGAGGTTACGAGCTTCGTCGGTCGGCGACGCGAACTCGCCGAGGCGCGGCGACTGCTGTCCGCCCGCCGGCTGCTCACCCTCACCGGCCCCGGCGGCGTCGGCAAGACGCGGCTGGCGTTGCGGGTGGTCGACCAGGTCCGCCGGGCGTTCCCCGACGGTGTGTATCTGGCGGAGCTCGACGCGCTCGACGACCCCACGCTGCTGCCGCAGACGGTGGCCGTGGCGCTGGGCTTGCGGGACGCCTCGGACGATCCGGTCGCCGCACTGGCCGAGTACGTCGCGGACATGCAGCTGCTCGTGGTGCTGGACAACTGCGAGCATGTCGCCGACACCTGCGCGGTGCTGGTGGACAAGCTGCTCGCGATGGCCCCCGGGCTTCGCATCCTCGCGACCAGCCGCCACGTGCTCGGCATCGAGGGCGAGCAGATCCTGCCCGTCGCGCCGCTGCCTGTTCCGGGCAACGAGGACGTGGGCGCAACGGCGGCCGCCGACGCGATCGAGCTGTTCGCGGAGCGCGCCGCCGCCGTGCTGCCCGGTTTCCACATCGACGACGGCAACCGCGATCGGGTATTGCAGATCTGCCAGCGGCTCGACGGGCTGCCGCTCGCGATCGAGTTGGCGGCCGTCCGGCTGCGGGCACTGTCGCTGGACGACATCCTCGATCGGCTCAACGACCGCTTCGGGCTGCTCGTCGAGGGCAGCCGCACCGCACCCGAGCGCCAGCGGACGCTTGGCGGGGCACTCGGCTGGAGCTATGCACTGTGTTCTGCCGAGGAGCGGCTGGTCTGGGCCCGGCTGTCCTGCTTCGTGGGCACGTTCGGCCTCGACGCCGCGGAGGAGGTGGGCAGTGGCGGCGGTATCGACCGCGACGAGCTGCTCGGGCTGATCGCGGGCCTCGTGGACAAGTCCATCCTGGTTCGGCAGGCCAACTCACACGGCCGGTCGGCCCGGTACCGCATGATCGAGACCATTCGCCGCTACGGGCAGGTGCGCCTCGAGCCCTCGCGCGAGGGACCGGACGTGCGGGCTCGACATCTCGCCTACTACCGGGCGCTCGCGCTGCGGTACCAGGCCACCTGCTTCGGTCCGGAGCAGCTGGCTTGGAACCAGCGGATGCAGGCCGAGCACGCGAACCTGCGGGCCGCGCTCGAGTTCGGCCTCTCCGGTGGCGGGGACGCCCTGGCCGCGCTGGACATCGCCGCCGCGTTGTGGAACTTCTGGTTCGCCGCCGGTTTCCTGCGTGAGGGCCTGCGGTGGCTGCAGCGCGGCCTGCTGGTCAACCCGGCGCTCACCCGGTCACGGGCCGAGGCGCTGTGGACCTGCGCGCTCCTGTCGGTCTACTGCGGCGAGGGAGAGGCCGGCCAACGGCTACTCGACGAATGCGCGGTCCTGGCCGAGTACTTCGGCGACACCGGGCTGCGCGCCCACGTGGCGGAGTGCGCGGGCCAGGCTGCCTTGTTCCGCGGCGAGCTGGCCGCGGCGTGTCGCCTGCTCGAGGCCGCCGTGGCCGGGCACCGTGCGGCCGGCAACCTCATCGGCATCACGCACTCGCTGATCATGCTGGCAGCGGGCAGAGTCTTCCAGGGGGACCGCCGCGGATCCGGGGCAGCGGCGGAGGCGCTGGAACTGTGCGAGGCCCATGGCGCGGCGGCCACGATGCCCTACGCGCTCTGGGCGGTGGCGGTGTACCGGTGGCGAGCCGGCGAGTACGCCGAGGGTGCGGCCCTCGCTCAGCACGCGATTCGCGTCCGGCCGGCCGAGGATTGGGCGGCGCTGGCCAATCAGCTCGAGCTGCTCGCGTGGTGCAGCGCTGGGCTGGGCCGGATGGAGCGTGTCGGCCGGCTGCTCGGAGGCGCGCGCGTGGCGTGGCGGCGCAGCGGCGCGCGGAACTTCGAGGCTAGTCCGTACCGGGCGATCGGCGAGCAGGTCGCCGACGAGGCCCGAGCGCGGATCGGTGACGAGGCGTTCGACGCGGCTGTCGCCAGCGGACGATTGTTCGGGATCGAACAGGCGATCGCTTACGCGTTGGAGGAGCCGCCGCCCGCGCATCCACCCGAGGCGGCAGCGCCGGCATCCGTAGGCGGATTGACCCGGCGGGAGCGCGAGATCGCCGAACTCGTCGCCGAAGGGCTGAGCAACAAGGAGATCGCGGCCAGCCTGACCATCGCCCGCCGAACGGCCGAGGGTCACGTCGAGAGGATCCTCACCAAGCTCGGGTTCACGTCCCGCGCCCAGATCGCGGCCTGGGTCGCCGGGCGGCGCGGCGGCGGATGAGCGTCACCTGTAGTGAGCGGTCCCGCACCGGCGCGCGGGGGGGTGAACGCCGGTACGGGACCGCGGTCCGGACGGCCTCAGTTCTTTCGAGCGTAGCGACTGCCGCGCGGCGCGTCGCACCCCGGGGGCCCCGCTCACCCGGTCGAGTCTCGCGCCGGGACCCGCGGCCGCTTCAGGGGGA